>JBEKVF010000515.1:0-4391 GCA_049514295.1 Acidimicrobiales bacterium | reverse complement strand
CCCGCCCCACGCGCTGCCCGAGATCAACCACGCGGTCGAGTTCACGATTGAGCTCGACGGGACGTCGAACACGATCACCGCCGAGGTGGCGCAGCAGATCGGCGACGGCCGGGTCCGGTGCATCTGCATGCAGCAGACGGACGGCCTGGTACGCGGTGCGCCGGTGCGCAACCTCGGTCGGGGGATCTCGGTCCCCGTGGGCAACGCCGTGCTCGGGCACGTCTTCAACGTGCTCGGCCAGCCTCTCGACACGCCATCCATCGAGGGTGTCGAGGACTACTGGGAGATCCACCGGAACGCTCCGGCCTTCGACCAGCTGGAGCCGCGAGCCATCATGTTCGAGACCGGGATCAAGGTCATCGACTTGCTGGAGCCGTACGTGCAGGGCGGCAAGATCGGCCTCTTCGGTGGTGCCGGCGTGGGCAAGACCGTCATCATCCAGGAGATGATCCACCGCGTGGCCCAGCAGCACGGCGGTGTCTCGGTGTTCGCCGGTGTGGGGGAGCGGACCCGTGAGGGCACCGACATGTGGCTCGAGATGCAGGAGTCGGGCGTCATCGACAAGGCCGCCCTCGTCTACGGGCAGATGGACGAGCCGCCCGGTGTCCGCCTGGGTGTCCGCCTGCGCGTCGCCCTGGCCGCCCTCACCATGGCCGAGTACTTCCGCGACGTGCAGAACCAGGACGTGCTGCTCTTCGTCGACAACATCTTCCGCTTCGTCCAGGCGGGCTCCGAGGTCTCTACGCTGCTCGGCCGCATGCCCTCGGCGGTGGGCTACCAGCCCACGCTGGCGGACGAGATGGGCGAACTGCAGGAGCGGATCACCTCGACCAAGGGGAAGTCGATCACCTCGCTGCAGGCGGTGTACGTGCCGGCGGACGACTACACCGACCCGGCGCCGTTCACGACGTTCACCCATCTCGACGCCACCACCGAGCTCTCCCGCCAGATCGCGGCCCTCGGCATCTATCCGGCCGTGGACCCCCTGGCGTCGACCTCGAACATCCTCGCCCCCGAGATCGTCGGAGACCGCCACTACGCCGTGGCCCGCCGGGTGCAGGAGGTCCTGCAGCGCTACAAGGAGCTGCAGGACATCATCGCCATCCTCGGCATGGACGAGCTCTCCGAGGAGGACCGCGTCACGGTCACCCGGGCCCGCAAGATCCAGCGCTTCCTCTCCCAGCCGTTCTTCGTGGCCGAGGTCTTCACCGGCGTGCCGGGCATCTTCGTGCCGGTCGACGAGACGGTGGAGTCCTTCGAGGCCCTGGTCAACGGCGACCTCGACAACGTCCCCGAGCAGGCGTTCCTCAACGTGGGTGGTGTCGAGTCGGTCCTGGAGAAGGCCCGGACCCTCGAGGCCGAGGCGGGCTAGTGGCCGACGACGGTGTCTTCGGCGTGGAGATCGTCACGCCCGAGCAGTCCCTCTTCGCCGGTGGCGCAACATCGGTCGTCCTGGCGACGTCCGACGGTGCCCTCACCGTGCTCGACGGCCACACTCCGCTGGTGGGCGACGTCGTGCCCTGTGAGGTGAAGGTCGAACAGCCCGACGGCGCCCTGCTGCGCCTCGCCGTGCACGGCGGGTTCCTCCAGGTCGACACGAGCCCCGGGGCCGCCGAGGGCCTGGCCGAGGGGGACGGGCCGCTGCCGGGCCTCTCCACCCGCGTGACCGTCCTGGCCGGGGTGGCCGAGGTGGCGGAAGAGATCGACGTGCCCCGTGCCGAGCAGGCCAGGGAGACGGCAACCCAGCGGCTCAGCGACCTCGGGGCGGGCCGGGGTCCGGTCAGCGAGGAGGTCGAGGAGGCCGTCGAGCTCGTCGAGGCCGAGAGCGCTCTCGCACGCGCCGAGCTGCGGCTCGAGGTGGCATCGAGCGGGGCGGCGTAGCCGGTCGTCCGGCGGCCGTCACCGGCCGCCCTAGCCGAACGAGATGGAGCTGAACTCGGCCAGCTTCGCCAGGGCGTGGCTGGCGTCGATCTTGCGCAGCGTCCCCGACTTGGAGCGCATGACCAGCGACTGCGTCGTGGCCCCGAACTCGTGGTACTGGACGCCCCTCAGGAGCTCACCGTCGGTGATCCCGGTGGCCGCGAAGAAGCAGTTGTTCCCCTGGACGAGGTCGTCGGTCGTCAGCACGGCGTCGAGCGCGTAGCCGGCCTCGATCGCGGCCGCACGCTCCTCTTCGCTGCGGGGGTAGAGCCGGCCCTGGATCTCGGCGCCCATGCACTTGAGCGCTGCGGCGGCCAGCACGCCCTCGGGCGTGCCCCCGATGCCGAAGAGGATGTCGGTCCCCGCCCCGGGCCATCCCGTGGCGATCGCCCCGGCCACGTCCCCGTCGGTGATGAGGCGGATCCGGGCCCCCGTCGACCTGACCTCGGCGATCAGGGCGTCGTGACGGGGCCGGTCCAGGATCACCGCCGTCAGGTCGCGCACCGGGCGCCCCAGGGCCTCGGACAGCGCACGGAGGTTCTCGGTCGGGGTGCGCCGGATGTCGCAGGCACCCTTGGCCCGCGGCCCGACCGCCAGCTTCTCCATGTAGACGCACGGGCCGGGGTCGAACATGGCTCCACGCTCGGCCACCGCGATCACGGCCAGGGCGCCGCCGCGGCCCTGGGCAGTCAGCGTGGTGCCGTCGATGGGGTCAACTGCGATGTCGGTGAGGGGGGGCGTGCCGTCGCCGATCTTCTCCCCGTTGAACAGCATGGGTGCGTTGTCCTTCTCACCCTCGCCGATGACGACGATCCCGTCCATCGGGACGCTCGCCAGCACGGTCCGCATGGCCTCGACGGCGGCCGCGTCGGCCCCCACCTTGTCCCCCCGGCCCATCCAGCGGCTGGCCGCCATGGCGGCCGCCTCGGTCGTCCGTACGAGGTCCATGGCCAGGTTCCGGTCGGGGGCTTGACGCGACGTCACCACGGGTCTGACCATAGTTGGTGGCTGAGAGCCACCTGCCGATCGGGGCGCTCCCCAGCGGCGATACTTGAGACCGTGGATCAGATCGTGGTGGAGCCCAACGGGCCGCTCGAGGGCACCGTCAGGGCAGGCGGGGCGAAGAATTCGGCGCTCAAGCTGATGGTGGCCTGCCTGCTCGCCGAGGGTTGCACGGTGCTCTCCAACGTCCCTCGGATCGACGACGTGGACACCATGGCCGAGGTGCTCCGCGCCATGGGCGCACAGGTCGAGCGCCTCGACAACGGGGATGTGACGGTGACCACGCCGCCGTCCGGCGACCTGGTCCCCGCCGGCCCCTACGAGCTCTTCGAGCGCATGCGGGCGTCGGTGGTCGTCATCGGGCTGCTGCTGGCCCGCTGCGGCTCCGTGCGCATGCCCCTGCCCGGCGGAGACGACTTCGGTGACCGGCCCATCGACTTCCACATCAACGGGCTCAGCGCCATGGGCGCCCAGTTCGAGTCCTCCCACGGCGAGGTGCGCGGCACCGTGCCCGGCGGCCGGCTGGTGGGGACGCGGGTCGTCCTCGAGTACCCCAGCCACACGGCGACCGACAACCTGCTCATGGCGGCCGTGCTGGCCAAGGGCACGACGGTGATTGAGAACGCGGCGAAGGAGCCCGAGGTGACCGACCTGGCCGCCATGCTGTGCGACATGGGGGCGGTGGTGCGTGGCGCCGGGACCTCGCGCATCGAGGTCGAAGGGGTCGACGAGCTCCGGCCCACACGCCACACGGTCGTACCGGACCGGGTGGTTGCCGCCACCTTCCTGGCGGCCGTCGGCATCGCCGGCGGCGAGGTGACGATCGCCGACGCGCGCCCCGACCACATGGAGATGCTCCTGCGCAAGGTCGCCCAGATGGGTGTCGTGACGGACATGGGCCCCCACGGGCTGCGGGCCTGCGCGCGCGAGCGGCTGGTGGCGGCCGACGTGGCCACGCTCCCGTATCCCGGGGTGGCGACCGACTTCAGCCCGCTGCTGGTGGCCATGCTCACGGTGGCCGACGGGGTGGGGATCCTGACCGAGAACCTCTTCTCCGGCCGGTTCCGCTACGTCGAGGAGCTGCGGCGGATGGGCGCGGACATACGGACGGAGGGGCATCACGCCGTCGTCCGGGGTGTGCCCCACCTCTCGGGCGCACCGGTGCGCGCGCCCGACATCCGCGCCGGCGTGGCACTGGTCCTGGCCGGTCTGGTCGCCGAGGGCGAGACGGTGGTGAGCGGGGCGCACCATATCGGCCGCGGCTACGAGGACCTGGCGGGCGCGCTGCGCTCGCTGGGGGCCAAGGTGACGTGCCGGTGAGCCCGGGGCCGGCCACCGACCCGGCCGTGCTCCTGGAGCAGGCCCGGGACGGGAACCGTGTCGCACTGGCCCGTCTGCTGTCCTACATCGAGCGCGGCGGCACGACCGCCACGGCGGTCGCACGGCTGGCCTACCGCGCGGAGGTGCCG
>JBEKVF010000514.1:0-3856 GCA_049514295.1 Acidimicrobiales bacterium | reverse complement strand
CCTCTTCGGCCTGTCCATGGACTACCAGGTGTTCCTCGTGAGCCGCATTCACGAGGAGTACATCAAGTCGGGCAGGAACAACAAGGTCGCGGTGCGCAACGGCCTGGCCGCCACCGGCAAGACGATCACCGCCGCCGCCCTCATCATGATCCTCGTCTTCGGCTCCTTCATCCTCGGTGGCGAGCGGGTGATCAAGGAGTTCGGCATCGGCCTGGCCGCCGGCATCCTCGTCGACGCCGTCTTCATCCGCATGGCGATCGTGCCGTCCCTCATGATGCTCTTCGGCGACGCGAACTGGTGGTTCCCGAAGTGGCTGGACCGGGCGCTCCCCAGGCTCGCCGTCGACGCCGACGACCTGGCGGCGCACCCGATCGACGCGGACGCCGAGGTCGAACCCGAGCTGGCGGGGACGGTCACGCCCTAGCTGTTTTGCCGAGCCACCCGGACGGCAACGCCTGCATTTCCTCCATTTGCAGTGTCCCAATAGGGGTAATCCGACGCGTTCGGAGCAGGTGCGGACCTTTGACCCTGGTGGGACCGGCACCGGTTGCGCATCATCGAGTGACGCGCAGTGAGAGTACTGCGTGCATTGGCGCGTTCCGGAGGCCAGATGCATGCCGTGATCATTCGGCCGGTGGCACAACCACGATGAACGAACGCGACCAGACGGCGAAGGTGCAGCGGGCGATCACGGGTGCCGCCGCCGAACACCCGGGACTCATCACCATCGGGCCGATCCAGGCGATCCGCGGCTGGGGCGACATCCTCTTCGTGAGGGTGCAGGCGCAGCTGCGGGATGGGCCCTCCCCGGAGGTGCGCGAGGTGATGGAGCGCCGGTTCCAGACGGCCGTCCGCGACGCTCTCGACGGGGACCGGTCCTCGGTGAGCGTGACCTGGAACAGCGACTGATTCGCCGCTACCCGTTCGACGCGGCCGTCACCAGGCGTAGTCCTCCGGGGCGGTCCTGTGGCCCGGGAAGATCTCGTCGAGGCGCGCGAGCACCTTGTCGTCGAGCGTGACCTCCACCGCACGGAGCGCCGAGTCGAGGTGCTCGGGCGTGCGGGGGCCGACGATGGGGCCGGTGACCGCGGGCCGGGTCAGCAGCCAGGCCAACCCGACCGTGCCGGGGTCCTCGCCCACCTCGGCGCAGAGATCCTCGTACGCCTCGAGCTGCGGCCGCCGCGCCTCGATCGTCCCGGCGGCGCGGCCGGCGTAGCGACGGCTCCCGTCGCGCTCCTTGCGCATGACGCCGCCGAGCAGCCCGCCCTGGAGCGGCGACCACGGGATGACACCCAGCCCGTAGGCCTCGGCCGCCGGGAGCACCTCGACCTCGACGTTGCGCACGATCAGGTTGTAGATGGACTGCTCGCTCACCAGGCCCATGAAGTTGCGCCGGGCCGCCGCCTCCTGGGCCCTGGCGATGTGCCAGCCGGCGAAGTTCGATGACCCGACGTACAGGACCTTGCCCTGGGCCCGCAGGACCTCCATCGCCTCCCAGATCTCGTCCCAGCCGGTGCCCCGGTCGATGTGGTGCATCTGGTAGAGGTCGATGTAGTCGGTCTGGAGCCGGCGCAGGCTGGCCTCGCACGCCCGCCGGATGTTGAGCGCCGAGAGCCGGCCCTCGTTCGGCCACTCCCCCATGTCCCCGTAGAGCTTGGTGGCGATCACGGTCTTCTGGCGTCGGTCGCCCCCCTGGGCGAACCAGCGGCCGACGATCTCCTCGGTGGCCCCCCTCCCCTTGGAGCGCCCGTAGACGTTGGCCGTGTCGAAGAAGTTGATCCCGGCCTCCAGAGCCGAGTCCATGATGGAGAACGAGGTCGGCTCGTCCGTCTCGGGCCCGAAGTTCATCGTGCCCAGGCAGATACGGCTGACCCGGAGGCCGGTGCGGCCCAGATGTGTGTATCGCATGAGCCCGAACCTAGTGGCCCCGCGTCGAGAGCGGCCCGATTAGCGGTTCATTTCCAACTCCCGCTACATTGAGAACAAGATTCTCGGACTCGAACTTGGGGGCATGATGGCGCAACAGATCCCGCTCGTCGACTACCTGGTGCTGGGGGACGACCCCCACCTGGTGGCCAACGAGTGCACCTCGTGCGGGGCCCGCTACTTCGACCGCCGGAACGCCTGTGCGGCCTGCGAGGCAACCGACTTCAAGAAGGTCGACGTGCCCACCACGGGTGAGGTCCGGGCGTTCACGATCGTGTCCTTCGCCGCCCCCGGGATCCCGGTGCCCTTCGTGGCCGCCGTGGTCGACTGCGAGGGCACCAGCGTGCGGGCGAACCTGATCAACGTGACCCCCGACCCCGAGCACGTGACCACGGGCATGAAGGTGCGCCTGGCCACCGAAGTGATCGGCACGGACGAGAACGGCACCGAAGCGGTCGGCTTCGGCTTCGAACCCCTGGGAGGTTGACCACGATGGCATCGGCATCGGAAGAGGTGTGGGTCCTCGGCATCCACATGACCAAGTTCGGCAAGCACCCTGACCTCGACACCGTCGACCTGGCCGCCGAGGCGGTCCAGGGTGCGCTCGCCGACGGCGGCGTGACCATGAAGGACATGGGCATCATCGGGGCCGGCAACCTCATGGGTGGTCCCATGCCGATCGGCCAGATGGTCCAGAAGCAGCTGGGCCAGACCGGGATCCCCGTCTACAACGTGGCCAACGCGTGCGCCACCGGTGCCACCGCGTTGCGGGTGGCCTGCATGGCGATCAAGGCAGGCGAGACCGACATGGGCCTGGCCTTCGGCGTGGAGAAGCTGGCCGGCGCCGGGCTGCTGGCCGGAGGGAGCCGCTCGGGCGATTCCAACACCTGGACCCCCAAGGGGCGCTACGGGTCGGTGGCCGCCATCGACGGCCGGGTCGGCACCGAGACGATGCCCGGCGTGTTCGCCCAGATCGGGATGGAGTACGGCCACCGCTACGGCGGCACGAGCTTCGAGCTGTTCGCCAAGATCAGCGAGAAGAACCACTCCCACTCGACGCTGAACCCGCTGGCGGCCTACACGAAGAAGATGACGCTCGACGAGATCATGAACGACGTCATGATCGCCTACCCCAACACGCGACCCATGTGCTCGGCCAACTGCGACGGCGCCGCGGCGGCCGTCGTGGTCTCGGGGTCGAAGCTCAAGACGCTGTCGCTGGAGCAGCAGAAGCGTGCGGTGAAGATCTCGGCCTCCATCCTGACCACGGACCCGTGGGAAGAGGCCTGCCAGGTCCTCCCCGACGTGAACCAGCTGACGCGCAACGCGGCCGCCCAGGCCTACGAGCAGGCCGGCGTGGCACCGCAGGACCTGAACCTGGTGGAGCTGCACGACTGCTTCGCCACGGCCGAGCTGGTGCACTACGACAACCTCGGGCTGTGCGAGCGCGGCGGCGCGGTCGACTTCTTCAATTCCGGCGCGACGTGGCGTGACGGCACGACGCCGGTCAACGTGTCCGGGGGCCTCGAGTCCAAGGGCCACCCGATCGCCGCCACCGGCATCGCCAACGTCTGGGAGGTCGCCACCCACCTGCGCGGCGAGGCCGGCGACCGCCAGATTCAGGGCGCCAAGGTCGGCCTGACCCACGTCATCGGCCTGGGCTCGGCCTGCGGCATCCACATCCTGGAGAAGTCGGCCGCCTAGACCCCAGAGCCCACCCCGCGGCAGTGGCCTCCCCCGTCTACGACACCATCGGGCGGGGCTACGTCGCC
Source organism: Acidimicrobiales bacterium (assembly GCA_049514295.1). Taxonomy (GTDB): domain Bacteria; phylum Actinomycetota; class Acidimicrobiia; order Acidimicrobiales; family RAAP-2; genus Bog-473. Next base: position 158 of record JBEKVF010000514.1, on the reverse strand, counting down.
CACCGGCGTCCCGACCCCCGCTGGGAGGCCGTCGTCGCCGGGCACCTGGGCGCCGACGCGGGCGACCTCGTGGTCAACGTCGGCGCGGGATCCGGCCTGGCCGGCGGCGCGTGGCGCCGTCGCCACGCAGACCTCTCGGAGCTCGACTCGGTGGACCT
>JBEKVF010000513.1:0-4031 GCA_049514295.1 Acidimicrobiales bacterium | reverse complement strand
CCCGCTCCCGGTTGCCCTCGACCACCCGGACGTGGACCTTGACGGTGTCGCCGGGGCGGAACTCGGGGATGTCGTCGCGCAGGCTGTCGCGATCGATCGTTTCGGTGGGGTGCATGAGAGGCGTCCTTCGGTCACTCCGGCTCAGTGCCGGACCGAACATCGTAGCCGTGCTCGGCCAGGGCCTGCACGTCGCCGGGACTGAGCGCCGACGCCCTGACCAGGCGCTGAATGAGGTCGGGGCGGCGCTCGGCCGTCCGCAGCAGGGCCTGCGTGCGCCGCCAGGCGGCCACGGCGCCGTGGTCGCCCGAGCGCAGCACCTCGGGGACCGGCCACCCCCGGAATTCGGCCGGACGGGTGTACTGGGGGTACTCGAGCAGCCCGTCCGAGAAGCTCTCCTCCAGGGCCGAGTCCTCGTTGCCGAGCACCTCGGGCAGCAGCCGGGCCACGGCCTCGACCACCACCAGGGCGGCCAGCTCCCCGCCGGCCAGCACGAAGTCGCCCACCGACAGCTCGCCGTCGACCAGGTGGTCGGCCACCCGCTGGTCCACGCCCTCGTAGCGGCCGCAGAGCAGGGAGAACCCGCCCGGCGACGCCGCCAGCTCGGCCGCCATGGCCTGGTCGAAGTGCCGCCCACCTGGTGTGAGCAGGTAGAGCGGTCGTGGCAGGTCGGGCACGGCCTCGACGCAGCGGAACAGCGGCTCGGCCATGAGGACCATGCCGGCGCCGCCCCCGAAGGGGCTGTCGTCCACCGAGCGCCGTGGGTCGTCCGCGCCGTCGCGGAGGTCGTGCACGCGCACGTCGAGCGCGCCGGTCTCCGCGGCGCGCCCGAGGATGGAAGCGCCGCAGTAGCCGGCGACCATGTCGGGGAAGATGGTGAAGACGTCGATCCTCATGGCCCCGTTCTCATGACGCGGGCCTCACAGGTCCAGCAGCCCGTCGGGGATGTCGACCTCCACCATCCGGGCCGCGGCGTCGTGGCGAGTCAAGAAGCGGATCGGGATCAGGCCCCCGGACTCAAGCACCATGAGGTCGCTGGCCGGGTTGGCCTCGACTGCGGCGACGCGGCCCAGCTCGTTGCCGGCCGTGTCCCGCACCGTGGCCCCGACCAGCTCGTGCACCCACAGGATGCCGGGGGCATCGATGGGCTCCGCCTCGAGATCCACGCCCCGCAGGGCCTCGGCGGCCGTGCGGTCCTCCACCCCCTCGAACTGCACGATGAAGCGCTCGACGCCGAACGGCTTGGACCACACGACGCGCAGGGCGCCACGGGCGGACGCGAGCACCATCCCCGGGTCCAGCCTCTGCGTCTGGTCGGTCCAGAGCTGGACCACCACCTCGCCCCGCAGGCCATGGGCCTTGGCGACCCGGCCGACTTTGAGCAGGTCAGTCGTCGACGATGTCCACGCTGGCCTGGGCGCCATCCTTGGCGCCCGCCACGTTGACCAGCGTCCGGATCGCCTGTGCGGTCCGGCCCCGCCGGCCGATGACCCGCCCCATGTCCTCGGGGGCGACGTGGAGGCTGAGCCGCACGCCGTTGCGGCGCTCCTCAGCGTCGATCACGACCGCGTCGGGATCGTTGGACAGCGAGCGGGCGAGGTACGTCAGGACGGTCAGCGGGGTGCCCCCGTCGGCCGCACCTAGCTCGTTGCCCTCGCCCACGCCCTCGTCGATGTCGTCATCGATGTCGTCATCGACGTCGTCGCCGACCTCATCGACCTCATCGACCTCATCGACCTCATCGTCAATCTCGTCATTGATGTCGTCGTCAATCTCGTCGTCGACGTCATCGCCGGGGCCGTCGGTCTGGTTGATGTCGCCCGCTTCGTAGAGGTCGGTCACTTGGCCCTCGCCGCCGCGAACTCGTCCCAAGCCCCGGAGGTCTTGAGGAGCCGCTCGACCCGCTCCGTCGGCTGGGCGCCGTTGACCAGCCACTTGACGGCCTTGGCGTTGTCGATCTGGATCACGGCGTCCGGCTCGGCCGTCGACGAGCCCCGAGGCGCATAGGTGCCCACGATCTCGAGGAAGCGGCCGTCACGGGGCGACCGGCTGTCAGCGGCGACGACCCGGTAGGTCGGCTGCTTCTTCTTTCCCATCCGCACGAGGCGGAGCTTCACTGCCACGAACTGGTTCCTTCCATCGGATCTGGACGTATCGGGCGTCCATTCTGGCAGATCGCGGGACTACCGGCCTTTCGGCGGCGTGACCCGCCCGCCCTTCTTCTTCTTCTTGGTCCCTTTGTTGACGTTGACCACCGGTCGGGCGGGGGCCGGCGCGGGCAGCCCGGAGAAGCCCGAGGGCAGCTCCCCGGCGTCGCCCATCAACTGGGACAGCATGTCGAAATCGGGCTCTCCGGCCTGCCCGGGGGCACCGGCGCCGGCCGCCTGCTGGGCCATCTTGCGGGCGGCCCGGCCGCTCATCCCGGCCATGGAGGGCATCCCGGGGAGATTGGGCATGTTGCCCGAGACCATCCCCTTCATCATCTTCTGCATCTCCTTGAACTGCTTCAGGAGCGTGTTGACGTCCTGGATGGATGTGCCCGAGCCCCGGGCCACCCGGCTGCGGCGAGAGCCGTCCAGGAGGGCCACGTCGTTGCGCTCGGCCGGGGTCATGGAGCAGACGATGGCCTCGACCTTGGCCACCTCGCCGTCGTCGATCTGGCCGGCGGCCTGGCGCATCTCCTTGGACATGCCCGGCATGAGGCGCATGAGGCCCCCGAGCGATCCCATCTTCTTGACCTGGCGCAGCTGGGAGAGGAAGTCCTCGAGGGTGAAGTGGCCCTGCATGAGGCGGCTGGCGCTCTTGGCCACCTCGTCGGAGTCCATGGTGCGCTCGGCCTGCTCGATCAGGCTCAGGACATCCCCCATCCCGAGGATGCGGTCAGCCATGCGGTCCGGGTGGAAGAGGTCGAAGTCGGCCAGGCGCTCGCCCGTGCTGGCGAACGCGATCGGCCTGCCGACCACCCCCTTGACGGAGAGCGCGGCGCCGCCGCGGGCGTCGCCTTCGAGCTTGGTCAGGATCACGCCGCTCAGCTCGAGGGTGTCGTGGAACGCCTTGGCGGTGGCGACGGCGTCCTGGCCGATCATGGCGTCGATGACCAGGAACGTGTAGTGCGGCTGGGTCGCGGCCGAGATGTCCTTGATCTGCTCCATGAGCTCGGCGTCGATGGTGAGGCGGCCGGCGGTGTCGATGATGCAGATGTCCTTGCCGAGGCGGCGGGCCTCCTCGAGTCCCGCCTTGGCGCAGGCGACGGGTTCGGTGGGCTCGCTGAAGACGGTCACCCCGGCCTGCTCGCCGAGGACGCGCAGCTGCTCGACGGCGGCGGGCCGCTGCAGGTCCGCACCGACGAGGATCGGGTTGCGCCCCTGCTGCTTCCACCAGAGGGCGAGCTTGGCCGAGTTCGTGGTCTTGCCCGAGCCCTGGAGGCCGGCCATGAGGACGACCGTCGGGGGGCGCGAGGCGTAGCTCAGCTTGAGCGTGTCGCCGCCCAGGACGCTGATCAGCTCCTCGTGCACCGCCCGCACCACCTGCTGGCCCGGGGTGAGGCTCTTGGAGAGCGCCTCGGTGCTGACCCGGAGCCGGATGCCGTCACAGAAGCGGCGGGCCACGGTGAGCTCGACGTCCGCCTCGAGGAGCGCGGTGCGGATCTCCTGGAGCGCCTCGTCGAGATCGGCGTCGCTGATCCGCCCCTTGCCGCGCAGGCGGGTGGAGATGCGCTCCAGACGGTCGGACAGGGCGTCGAACATGGGGTCTCAGGTTACCCACGGAGGCCGTTCGCACCGGCTGCATCCGGCGGGACCCCGGCGGCATCCGGCGGCGGGTGCTTCCAAAACTATCCACGCACTCGTTTATAGTTTTGAGAAACGCCGCCGGCGCCGGCCCGCGCACCGCACCCCGACGCTGGCGGCGGAGGGCCCATGGGTGCGGCTGCGGAGCCGGAGAGAGCGGCTACCGTCTCGGCGCATGTTGCGCCCCCACCTTCGCTCCGGGACGCTCGCGGTCGTGATCGGCACGGCCGGCGCGCTGGGCCTGGC
>JBEKVF010000512.1:0-4325 GCA_049514295.1 Acidimicrobiales bacterium | reverse complement strand
AGCACGACGGCGCCGCCGATCATGATGATGGGCGGGAGGATGGAGAGCCACCGGATCGGCGGCATGGTGATCGTGTTCGACGCGGCGTGGCTCGCGGCGAGGAGCGGGGCGATCACTTCTGCCCCTCCACGCCCTTGACGGCCACCGACGGCTGGTAGTGGCCGGTGCTGGACTCGACGTGCGCGATGAGCTGGTTCACCGAGGGGTTGATGCGGTCGAGCACCGGCTTGGGGTAGACGCCGAGGAAGACGATCAGGATGATGAGCGGCGCCACCACGAGCCGCTCCAGCAGGGCGAGGTCACGCGTCTTCTCGTCGGCCTCCCGCGGCGCGCCGTGGAAGACCTGCTGGTAGGCCCAGAGCAGGTAGACGGCCGCCACGATCACCCCGAGCACGGCGACCACGGCCCACCAGCGGTGGGTGAGGAAGGTGCCCGAGAGGACGAGGAACTCGCTCACGAACCCGTTGAGGCCGGGGACCCCGATGGAGGCCATCATGGCCACGGTGAACACGCCGGCCAGGACGGGCGCCGCCTTCTGCAGACCGCGCAGCTCTCCCGCCTGCCAGGTGCCCCGCCGCTGGTAGATGAAGCCGATGAGGATGAACAGCGTGCCGACGATGAGGCCGTGGTTGACCATCAGGAGCACGCCACCGGCAAGCCCCTGTGTGCTCAGTGCGATGGCCCCGAGCGCGATGAAGCCGATCTGCGCCAGGGAGGAGTAGGTCACGAGGCGCTTCATGTCGCGCTGGGCGCAGGCGACGATGGCTCCGTAGATGATGCCGATGACGGCCAGGGTGAGGAGCAGCGGGGCGAGCGTCCGCGTGGCCTGGGGGAAGAGGCTCAGGTCGAAGCGGATGATCCCGTAGGTGCCCAGCTTGGCCAGGACGCCCGACAGCAGGACCGAGCCCTCCTCGGGGGCCTCCGTGTAGGCGTCAGGCGACCAGGTGTGCAGCGGGAAGAGCGGTGCCTTCACCGCGAAGGCCGCCGTGAAGGCCAGGAAGAGGAGGATCCCCGTCGTGGACGACAGGTGGGTCTGCATGAGCGGCCCGAGCGAGAAGGTCAGGTAGTGGTACTGCGACTGGTGGATGAAGGCCAGGGCCAGGATCCCGACGAGCAGGAAAGCCGAGCCGAGGAACGTGTAGAGGAAGAACTTGATGGCCGCGTAGGCCCGTCGCTGGTGGCCCCACCCGGCGATGATGAAGTAGGCGGGCACGAGCGTCAGCTCGAACATGAAGAAGAAGACGATGAGGTCGAGGGAGAGGAAGCTCCCCATCACGGCGGCCTCGAGCAGGAGGATCCAGGCGAAGTAGGCCCTGGTGTTCTCCCGGTTCCGCCCGAGGATGATGGTGAGGGGGAACAGCAGCGCGGTGAGCAGCACCAGGAAGATGGAGATCCCGTCGACCCCGAGGTACCAGTGCACCCCGAGGCTGTCGCCCGTGTAGTCGTGGTTCGAGACGAGCTGGAACCCGCCGTCGTGCACCTTCATGGCCACCATGGCGCAGACGGCGATGATCCCGGTCACCAGGGACACGATGAGGGCCAGCGCGTACACCGCGTCGCGGTGGGGGTTCTTGTAGAGGCCCAACAGGCCGAGCGCCAGCGCGCCCGCCGCGGGCAGCAGGATCAGCAGGGTGAGGAAGGGGACGGTGTGTGTCATCCCCACCACGTCCGGCTCAGCATGAAGGCGATGATGAGGGCCATCCCAATGGCGATCCCCAGCGCGTAGTTGCGGGCGTAGCCCGTCTGCAGCTTGCGCGCCGCGGTGCCGGTGACCTTGGCCAGGTGTGCGCTGCCGTTGACGGCGCCGTCGATCACACGCGCGTCCACCACCCAGGCGAAGAACGTGGCCAGCCGCTGGCTCGGCCGCCCGACGATGGTGTCGTAGAAGTCGTCCCAGTACCAGACGCGCTGGAGAAACTGCGGCTCGAGCGCCGGCTTGTCCACTGTCGCCCCGCGCCACAGCCAGACCGCCACGATCACGCCGATGACGGCCGCCGCCGTGTCGGTCAGGTACAGCGCCCACTGGGTCCCCGAGCCCAGGCCGTCGACGTAGAGGGTGCCGGCGAAGACCGGGGCCAGCCAGTTGGCCAGGCTGTGGGTGTGGGCCCAAGGCACGTTGATGATCCACCCGAAGGCGGTGAAGAAGGCGAGGATCACCAGCGGGGCCCGCATGACCCAGGGCGACTCGTGCGGCGCGTGCAGGGCCGGCTGGCCGGCGGGTCCCGGCTTGTCGAAGCGGGGCTCGCCGCCGAATGCCAGCACCTCCAGGCGGCTCATGTAGTAGGCGGTGAGCACCGCGGTGACGAGCCCGATGACCCACAGCACCTTGTAGTGGGCGAACGCATTGTCCAGCACGTCGCCCTTGGCCCAGAAGCCTGAGAGGGGCGGGATGCCGGCGATGGCCAGCCAGCCGATGGTGAAGGTGACAGTCGTCCACTTCATGTAGCGGCGCAGCGCGCCCATGCGCTTGAGGTCCTGCTCGTCCTCGAGCCCGTGGATGGCCGAGCCTGCCCCGAGGAAGAGGAGGCCCTTGTAGAAGGCGTGCATGACCATGAGGAAGATGGCCGCCACGTAGGCGCCCGACCCGACGGCCAGCACCATGTAGCCGATCTGGGAGACGGTCGAGAAGGCGAGCACCTTCTTGATGTCCTGCTGCGCGCAGGCAATGGTCGCCGCCACGAAGGCCGTCACGGCGCCGATGGACGCGATCACCTCCATGCCCGGGGTGGTCAGGTGCAGCAGCGGGTTCATCCGGCACAGGAGGTACACCCCTGCCGTGACCATGGTGGCGGCGTGAATGAGGGCCGACACCGGCGTGGGGCCCTCCATGGCGTCGGGTAGCCAGTTGAACAGCGGGATCTGGGCCGACTTCCCGGTGGCGGCCAGGAACAGGAGCAGCACCGCGGCGGTGGCCGTGCCGCCGCCCAGGTGCGACAGCTGCCCGAAGATCCCGCCGCCCGGCCCGCTCTCGTACTGGATGGTGCCGGTCTTCTCGAAGATCAGGAAGATGGCGAGCAGGAACCCGGCGTCACCGATGCGGTTGTAGATGAAGGCCTTCTTGCCCGCCGAGGCCGCCGACTCGCGCTGGAACCAGAAGGCCACCAGCCAGTAGGAGCAGACGCCCACGCCCTCCCAGCCCACGAACGTGAGGAGCAGGTTGTTCCCCAGCACCAGGAGGAGCATGGAGAACACGAACAGGTTCAGGTAGATGAAGAACTTGGAGTAGTCCCGGTCGCCCTTCATGTACCCGATGGAGTACAGGTGGATGAGCGCGCTGACCCCGGTGACGAACATGCACATCGTCATGGACAGCGGGTCCACCAGGGTGCCGACGGGCACCGACAGGCCGCCCGAGCTGAACCAGGTGAAGTAGCTGTGGACCACCACCCGGTGATCGGCGGGCAGGTGGAAGAGGCCCGCCAGCACGATGCAGGCCACGACGAACGCGCCGCCCACGGCGACGGTCCCGACCCAGCCGGCGACGGGGTCGCCGATGCGCCGGCCGAAGGCGACCAGGAAGAGGAAGCCCGCGAGAGGTAGCAGCAGCATGAGGTACGCGACGTTGACCACCGGTCAGCCCTTCAGCGAGTCCAGGTCGTCCGCCACGGTGGTGGCCCGGCGGCGGAAGTTCGTGACCACGATGCCGAGGCCGACGACGACCTCGGCCGCGGCGACCACGAGCACGAAGAACACGACGGCCTGGCCGCCGATGTCGTGGAGCATGCGGGCGAAGGTGACGAAGGTCAGGTTGGCCGCGTTGAGCATCAGCTCGATGCACATGAACATGATCAGCACGTTGCGCCGCACCATCAGGCCGATGGCGCCGATGGTGAAGACGATGGCGGCCAGGCCGAGGTACCAGGCTCCCGAGAGGCTCATGCGGAGAGCTCGCTCTCGGTGGTGTCCTCCTGCTCGGCGTGCACGGTCGGTGGGCGGCGGGCCAGCACGACGGCGCCGACCACGGCGATGACGAGCAGAGCGGCCGTGGCCTCGAACGCGAACAGGTAGGTGGTGAAGAGCTGCTTGCCCAACTGGGCCGGCTCGCCCGCGGGCGAGTTGAGGCCGGCGACGTGCCCCTCGATGGGCCCGACGACCTGCTGGGCGCCGGTGACCCAGTGGGCGGTGGCCGCCATGGCCAGCACGCCGCCCAGGGTGATGGCGGAGAAGACGAAAGCCAGCGGCCGCTGCCCGACCAGCGGCTCGACGTTGATGTCCTCGGCGCGGTCGACGCCGAGGAACATGATCACGAACAGGAAGAGGACGACGATGGCGCCGGCGTAGACGATGATCTGCACGGCGGCCAGGAAGTCCGCCTCCTGCTCAAT
>JBEKVF010000511.1:0-4862 GCA_049514295.1 Acidimicrobiales bacterium | reverse complement strand
TGGTTGGCGTCGCGGTCCGTCCGGCGCTCCGCCATCCGGTCACCCATCCGGGCCTCCATACGCTCACCTCTTAACTCCGCCATCACGTCACCCCTCCACCGCGATGCGCGGTGCCGGCTCGGTGACCGCGGCCAGCGACTCCACCGCCGCCTTCTGCTCGTCGGTCAGCTCCGTCGGCACCACGACCTCGAGCTTGACCAACAGGTCGCCCAGCTTCTTGGCGTTGCGACCCGATCCGGCCGGGACGCCGCGGCCGCGCACGCGCAGCACCTTGCCGGACTGCGTGCCCGGCGGCACCTTCAGTGACACCTTGCCGTCGAGCGTCGGCACCGTGATGGTGGTGCCCAGCACCGCCTCGGGGTAGGTGACCGGCACCGTGATGGTCAGGTTGCGCCCGCTCCGCCCGAAGACCGGGTGGCGCGCGACGTGCACGACGACGTAGAGGTCGCCGGGGGGCGCCATGCCCTGCCCGGGCGCGCCCCGTCCCTTGACCCTGATGCGCTGCCCGCTCTCGACCCCGGGCGGGATGCGCACCTTGACCGAGCGCACCTTCTGCTCGGTGCCCGTCCCGCGGCACACCGGGCACGGCGTGTCGAACAGCGTCCCCCGGCCCACACAATCCGGGCAGACCGTGCTGAGCGAGAACAGGCCCTGGTTGTCGTTGAGGCTTCCCGCTCCCCCGCAGCGCGGGCAGGTGTGCGTCGACGTCCCCGGCGCGGCACCAGACCCGCGGCAGTTCGAACAGCGCACCTCCTGGGGCACGTTGACCGAGGTGGTGACGCCGTGCACCGCGTCCTGGAACGACAGGTGCAACTGCGCCTCCATGTCGGCGCCCCGCTGCGGGCCGCGCTGGGTCCGCGTCCGCCCTCCGGCGCCGCCCCCGAACAGCCCTCCGAAGAGGTCGCTCAGGTCACCCATGTCCTCCATGCGGAACGTGCCTCCGCCCGGCTGGCTGAAGCCGCCCACCGGGCCGTGCCGGCGGACCTCGTCGTACTCCTTGCGCTTCTCGGCGTCACCGAGCACGTCGTAGGCCGCGCTGATCTCCTTGAAGCGCTCCTCGGACCCGGGGTTGGCGTCGGGGTGGTGCTCCTTGGCCAGCTTGCGGTAGGCGCGCGTGATCTCCTTGTCGGTCGCCGTGGGGACGACGCCGAGCACCTTGTAGTAGTCCTTCTCGAACCATTCACGCTGTGCGGCCACGGGTCAGTTCACCCCCGCACGCGGACCATGGCGGCGCGGAGCACCTGTCCCTTCCAGCGGTACCCCGAGCGCAGCACCTCCTCGACCACCGGGTCGCCGGTCTCGCTGCCCTCGCCCTCGGCGCGCGCGACCGCGTCGTGCACGGACGGGTCGAAGGGGACCCCGGCCTGGTCGACCCGCTCGAGCCCCTCCTTGGAGAGGATGTCCATGAGCATGGCCCGCGAGGCGCGCAGCGCCTTGCCGTCCTCGCTCACCTCGAGCGACTCGTTCAGGTGGGCCTCGGCCAGATCGAGCGTGTCGAGCACCGGCAGGAGCTTGTTGATCAGGTCGGCTGCCGCACGGGCCGACTGCTCCTGCTGCTGGCGCGCGATGCGCTTGCGGTAGTTCTCGAAGTCGGCTTGGGTGCGCTGGAGCGCGAGCAGGTACTCGTCCCGCTCACGCGCCAGCACTTCCCGTGGATCGGCCTCCTCGGCCAGCGCGGAATGCGCGGCCTCGTTGCCGTTCCCGTTGTGGTGACCGTCGCCGTGGGCTGCCGCCGCCGAAGCGGCCGCGGCAGAGGCGGCTGCGTCGGCAGCCTCCTCGGCGGCCTCGGCCTCAGAGAAGGCAGACTCCTCTTCGGGCATGGCCTCGTCGCCGAAACTCATTGCTCATCGACGATCTCGGCGTCGACGACGTCGTCGTCAGATCCGCCCTCGGCCGCACCCTCGCCGCCGGCCGCACCGTCAGGACCGGCACCGCCGGTCGACTGCGTGGCCGACGCCTGCTCGTACAGGCGCTGGCTGAAGCTCTGCGACACGCCGACCAGCTTCTCGGTGGCGTCCTTGATCGCCTCCAACGAGGTCCCGGCCAGCGCGTCCTTGAGCCCCTTCAGGGCCGACTCGACGTCGTCCTTCTCGGTGCCCTCGAACTTCTCGCCCTGCTCCTTGAGCAGCTTCTCGGTCTGGTACACGAGGGTGTCCGCGGTGTTGCGCACCTCGGCCTCCTCGCGGCGCTGGCGGTCGTCCTCGGCGTGGGCCTCGGCGTCGCGCACCATGCGATCGATGTCGTCCTTGGCCAGTGAGGACTGGCCGGTGATCGTCATCGACTGCTCCTTGCCCGTCGCCTTGTCCTGGGCGGACACGTGGACGATGCCGTTGGCGTCAATGTCGAAGGTGACCTCGATCTGCGGGATCCCCCGCGGCGCCGGCGGCAGGTCGACCAGCTGGAACTTGCCGAGCGTCTTGTTGTACATCGCCATCTCGCGCTCACCCTGGAGCACGTGGATCTCGACCGACGGCTGGTTGTCCTCGGCCGTCGTGAAGATCTCCGACCGCTTGGTCGGGATGGTGGTGTTGCGCTCAATCAACCGGTGCATCACCTGGCCCTTGGTCTCGATGCCGAGCGATAGCGGCGTGACATCGAGCAACAGGACGTCCTTGACCTCACCCTTGAGGACGCCGGCCTGCACGGCGGCGCCGATGGCGACGACCTCGTCGGGGTTGACGCCCTTGTGGGGCTCCTTGCCCGTCAGGCCCTGCACGAGCTCCTGCACCGCAGGGATGCGGGTCGAGCCACCGACCAGCACGACGTGGTCGATGTCCGAGGTCTTGAGGCCGGCGTCCTTGATGGCGGCCTCGAACGGCCCCACGCACGCCTGCACCAGGTCGGCGGTGAGCTCGTTGAACTTCGCCCGCGTCAGCTTGAGGTCGAGGTGCTTGGGGCCCTCGGACGTGGCCGTGATGAACGGCAGGTTGATCTGGGTGTCCTGCACGGACGACAGCTCGATCTTGGCCTTCTCGGCCGCCTCCTTGAGGCGCTGCATGGCCATCTTGTCCTGGGACAGGTCGACACCCTCGGTGTTCTTGAACTCGGTCACCAGCCACTCCATGACCTTGTCGTCCCAGTCGTCGCCGCCGAGCTTCGTGTTGCCCGAGGTGGACTTGACCTCGAAGACGCCCTCGCCGATCTCGAGCACCGAGACGTCGAACGTCCCGCCGCCGAGGTCGAACACCAAGACGGTGTGGTCCGTGTCCTCCTTGTCGAGGCCGTAGGCCAGCGCGGCGGCCGTCGGCTCGTTGATGATGCGCAGCACCTCGAGGCCGGCGATCGCACCGGCCTCCTTGGTGGCCGTGCGCTGCGCGTCGTCGAAGTACGCGGGCACGGTGATGACGGCCTGGGTCACGGTGTCGCCGAGGTACGCCTCGGCGTCCCTCTTCAGCTTCCCGAGGATGCGGGCCGAGATCTCCTGGGCCGTATAGGCCTTGCCGTCGATGTCGACGGTCCACGACGTGCCCATCTGGCGCTTCACCGAGCGGATGGTCCGGTCGGGATTGGTGATGGCCTGGCGCTTGGCCACCTCGCCGACCAGCACCTCACCGGTCTTGGAGAAGCCCACCACCGAGGGGGTCGTCCGGCCACCTTCGGCATTCGGGATCACGACGGGCTCGCCCGCCTCCAACACGCTGACCACCGAGTTGGTGGTTCCCAGGTCGATTCCTACGGCCTTGGCCATTTCCGCTGTCCTTCCGATCGTGAGCTGCCCCAGTGGCAGTTGCACCGTCTATTGCGTGAATCCAGTGTACCAAACTTGAGTCCGATAATGTCAAGATCTTTGACAGGATAGGCAACCACGATTGCCCCGGCCCAGGTCAGGACCGTGGGCTACCACTCTCCCACCGGACCGGCCTACGATCGGAACCATGCTCGATCTGGTGCTGCTCCGCCACGGCCAGTCCTCCTGGAACGCCAAGAACCTGTTCACGGGCTGGGTCGACGTCGAGCTCACCGAGACCGGCGAGGAGGAAGCCCGGACCGCCGGGCTGCTCCTGGCGGCCACCGAGGACCTCGACCTGCGCCTGCTGCACACCTCCGTGCTCACCCGGGCCATCCGCACAGCCGAAATCGCCCTGGCGGCGGCGGGCCGAAGCTGGCTCCCCGTGCGCCGCGACTGGCGCCTCAACGAGCGCCACTACGGGGACCTGCAGGGGAAGAACAAGGCCGAGACGAAACAGCAGTTCGGCGACGAGCTATTCATGCTGTGGCGCCGCAGCTACGACACCCCGCCCCCGCCCCTGGTCCCCGGCAACCCGTTCGACGTGTCCTCCGACCCCCGCTACCGCGACGTCGACCCGGCCGACATCCCCGCCACCGAGTGCCTGGCCGACGTGGTGCGCCGGACCCTGCCCTACTGGGAGTCGGCCATCGTGCCCGACCTGCGCGCCACGGCCGAGAAGGGTGGCGCCGTGCTGGTGGCCGCCCACGGCAACTCCATCCGGGCCCTGCGCAAGGTCCTCGAGGGCATCTCCGACGAGGAGATCACCGGGCTCGAGATCCCGACGGGCATCCCCTTCCGGATGCTGCTCGACGACGACCTCACGGTGCACTCGGCCGGCTACCTGGGCGACCCCGAGGCCGCGGCTGCCGCAGCCGCCGCCGTCGCCCGCCAGGCCGACCGGCCCACCGGCTGACGTCCGGGCCGGCGCCGCGGTGTCCGGGCGTCACCGCGACCTGGTCCTGTCGATCGCGCCGCCCCCGGCTCCGGGCCCCAGCTCCAGGGGGTAGCAATCAGCCTCATAAAGTGATATCTATTAGATATCACTTTATGAGGAGAGCGCCATGAGCACTGTCGAGCCATCGGCCACCGCAGCACCCGTCGGGCACCTGGGAGTCCGGGTCGACATCACGGA
>JBEKVF010000510.1:0-6065 GCA_049514295.1 Acidimicrobiales bacterium | reverse complement strand
GCCGGACGACGAGGGCGTGATGGCCTTCGAGACGACGCCGGGCCGCGTTTTCTTCAATGAGGCGCTGCCGGAGGGCTTCGCCTTCGTCAACGACGTCGTGGGCAAGCGCAACACCCCGATCGGCACGATCGTCGAGGAGCTGTCGGCCAACTATCCCAAGAACGTGGTGGCCTCGAGCCTCGACCGGATCAAGGCGCTGGGCTTCCGCTTCGCCGCCCAGTCCGGCCTGACCATCTCCATCAACGACGTCCAGACGCCGCCGGACAAGCAGGCCATCCTGGACCGCTACGAGAAGGAGGCCGAGAAGGCCGAGACGCAGTTCAAGCGCGGCATCATCACCGACGACGAGCGGCGCCAGAAGGAGATCGAGATCTGGACCTCGGCCAACTCCGAGGTCGGGCGGGCCATGGAGGCCCAGCTGGCCACGATCGCCTTCAACCCGCTCGACATGATGGTGGACTCGGGTGCCCGAGGGAACTCGCAGCAGATCCGCCAGATCGCCGGCATGAAGGGCCTGGTGTCCAACCCGCGTGGTGAGATGATCCCCCGCCCGATCAAGTCCTCCTTCCGGGAGGGCCTGTCCGTGCTGGAGTACTTCATCTCCACCCACGGTGCCCGCAAGGGCCTGGCCGACACCGCCTTGCGCACGGCCGACTCGGGCTACCTGACCCGCCGCCTGGTCGACGTGGCCCAGGAGCTCATCGTGCGGATCGAGGACTGCGGCTCGACCCGTGGCATCTGGATCGAGGGCGTGGCCCCCGACGGGCCGGGCCACCGCAACTACCTCGAGACGCGGGCTTTCGGCCGGCTGCTCACCGAGGACGTGAAGCTCTCGGACGGCACCGTCTACCCGACGGGCACCGTGCTGGACGACGTGAGCATCGCCGCCATGCGCGACGACGACGCGGTCGACCGCATCCGGACCCGCTCGGTGCTGACCTGCGAGTCTCCCCAGGGCGTGTGCGCGGCCTGCTACGGGCTGTCGCTGGCCACGGGGTCCATGATCGAGCTCGGCGAGGCCGTCGGCGTCATTGCCGCCCAGTCGATCGGCGAGCCGGGCACGCAGCTGACCATGCGGACCTTCCACACCGGCGGCGTCGTCGGTGAGGACATCACCCACGGCCTGCCCCGCGTCGTCGAGCTCTTCGAGGCCCGCACCCCCAAGGGCGCCGCCGTGCTCGCCCACCACTCGGGCGTCGTCCGGGTCGAGGACGACGAGACGGGCCGGCGCATCACGGTGGTGGCCGACGACGGCACGGAGGACTCCACGCTGGTGGCGTCGCGTGCCCACCTCGAGGTCACCGACGGCCAGGAGGTCGGCGCGGGCGACGCGCTGGTCGAGGGCCCCAAGGACCCCAAGGAGCTGCTCGAGGTCAAGGGCATCCGCGAGACGCAGCAGTACCTCGTCGAAGAGGTGCAGAAGGTGTACCGCGACCAGGGTGTGTCGATCCACGACAAGCACATCGAGCTGATCGTGCGCCAGATGCTGCGCCGAGTGCTCGTGGCGGAGCCGGGCGAAGCGCCGTTCCTGCCGGGCGAGCGCGTCGACAACCAGATCTACGCCGAGGTCAACCGGACGCTGGTCGAGGACGGCAAGACGCCGGCCGAGGGGCGCCCCGAGCTGATGGGCATCACGAAGGCGTCGCTGGCCACCGAGAGCTGGCTCTCGGCCGCCTCCTTCCAGGAGACGACCCGGGTGCTGACCGAGGCCGCCATCGAGGGCCGGAGCGACCAACTCTTCGGGCTCAAGGAGAACATCATCATCGGCAAGCTCATCCCCGCCGGCTCCGGCATGGAGCACTACCGGAACATCCGGCTCGAGATGCCCGACGCCGAGGCGATGCCCTTCTGGGCCGTGGGCGCGGGCGAATCGGACACCGAGGACCTGGCCAACTGGCTGCGGGACATGGGCGAGGGGGTCAGCGAGGACCCCTTCGACTCCTCCATCGACGCCAGCTGGCTGGGTGCGACCCCGACGGCCGAGGACGCCTACGGGAACCCGATCGTCGACGGCGGGTCGGCCCCGGAGGAGCCGGGCACCGGCGCGGTGGAGGCCGGGGCCTAAACTCTCCCCGTTCACAGGGGGGGAAGGCAGAGGGAGGCTCTGTTGGCGACACCGCGCACGGTTGCTGGTCCGGGCGGTCAGGAGGGCCCGGCGGGGCACGCCGGATCGGGCAATTACCGCTTGTCGGACCTGCGCGCCCTGGAGGCGCAGGCGATCCACATCTTTCGGGAGGTGGCGGCCGAGTTCGAGCGTCCCACGCTCATGTTCTCGGGCGGCAAGGACTCCATCGTCATGCTGCACGTGGCCAAGAAGGCGTTCTGGCCGGCGCCCGTGCCGTTCCCCGTGCTGCACGTCGACACCGGGCGCAATTTCGAGGAGGTACTCGAGTTCCGGGATCGCCACGCGTCCCACGTCGGGGTCCAGGTCGTGGTGGCCAAGGTGCAGGACGACATCGACGCCGGGCGCACGGTGGAGGACACCTCGCCGGGTGCGACCCGTAACCGGCTGCAGACGCCGACGCTGCTGCGCGCCATCGCTGAGGGCCGCCATGACGCCGTCTTCGGCGGGGGCCGCCGGGACGAGGAGAAGGCCAGGGCCAAGGAGCGGATCTTCAGCTTCCGCGACGAGTTCGGCCAGTGGGACCCCAAGAGCCAGCGTCCCGAGCTGTGGAACCTCTACAACGCGCGCCACAACAAAGGCGAGCACATCCGTGTCTTCCCGCTCTCCAACTGGACCGAGCTCGACGTGTGGAATTACATCCGCGACGAGGGAATCGACGTGCCCCCGATCTACTTCGCGCACCGTCGGGAGGTCTTCCAGCGCGACGGCATGCTCATGGCCGTCACCGAGCACCTGGCCCCCGACGGCGCCGAGCCGGCGTTCGAGGCGATGGTGCGCTTCCGCACGGTGGGCGACGCCGACTGCACCGGCTGCGTCGAGTCCATGGCCGAGACGATCGACCTGGTGATCGCCGAGGTGGCCGGCACCCGCCTGACGGAGCGGGGTGCCACGCGGGCCGACGACCGGATCTCGGAGGCCGGCATGGAGGACCGCAAGCGCGAGGGGTACTTCTAGTGACCGAGCTCCTGCGCCTGGCCACCGCCGGCTCCGTCGACGACGGCAAGTCGACGCTGATCGGCCGGCTCCTCTACGACGCCAAGGGCATCTTCGAGGACCAGCTCGAGGCGATCCGCCGCACCAGCGAGCAGCGCGGGAACTCCGAGACCGATCTGGCGCTGCTGACCGACGGGTTGCGTGCCGAACGAGAGCAGGGCATCACGATCGACGTGGCCTACCGCTATTTCGCCACGCCCAAGCGCAAGTTCATCATCGCCGACACACCCGGCCACACCGAGTACACGCGCAATATGGTCACGGGGGCGTCGAACGCGCACGTGTCGCTCATCCTGATCGACGCCCGCAAGGGCGTCATCGAGCAGACACGCCGGCACGCCTTCCTATCCTCCATGCTGGGCGTCCCGCACATGGTCGTGTGCGTGAACAAGATGGACCTCGTCGACTGGGACCAGGAGCGCTACGAGCGGATCAAGTCCGACTACATGGAGTTCGCGGCCCGTCTGAACGTGCGCGACATCACGTTCATCCCCATTTCGGCGCTCAAGGGCGACAATGTCGTCCAGCGCTCCGAGAACCTGTGGTGGTACGACGATTCGCCCCTGCTCAACCACCTCGAGTCGGTCTACATCGGCAGCGACGAGAACTTCATCGACCCCCGCTTCCCGGTGCAGTACGTCATCAGGAGCCAGACGCCCGAGAACCCGGACTTCCGGGGCTATGCCGGAACGGTGGCCAGCGGGGTGCTCCGTCCTGGTGACGAGCTGCTCGTCCTGCCCTCGGGGACCACGTCGCGGATCGCCTCCATCCTGACCGCCGACGGCGATGTGGCCGAGGCGTTCCCGCCCATGGCGGTCGTGATCACGCTGACGGACGACATCGCGGTGTCCCGGGGCGACATCCTGTGCCGACCCAACAACCGGCCGACCCTGACCTCGGACATAGAGGCGACGGTGTGCTGGATGGACGATCGCTCCCCGCTCGCCGAGGGCCGTACCTACCTCCTCAAGCACGGCACGCGGACGGTGCGTGCCACCGTCCAGTCGTTGCAGTACCGGCTCGACATCAACGGGCTGCACCGTGACGAGGAGGCGGCGACGCTCGATCTCAACGAGATCGGCCGCGTGACGTTCCGCTGCACCGAGCCGATGCTGGTGGACGACTACACGACGAACCGTACGACCGGCAGCTTCATCATCATCGACCCGTCGACCAATGGCACGGTGGGCGCGGGTGTCATCCGGGTGATCGCCACCACGCACGCCAGCCCGAACGTGGTGCGCCACGGGGGCCGGCTCTCCCGGGCCGAACGCTTCGCCACGCTGGGCACGACGGGCGGCACGGTCCTGCTCACGGGCCTGTCCGGGGCGGGCAAGTCGACCCTGGCCGCCGCGGTCGAGGAGGCCTTCGTCAACAGCGGCCGACCCGCCTTCCTCCTCGACGGGGACAACCTGCGCCACGGGCTCAACGGTGACCTCGGCTTCTCGGACCGCGACCGCACCGAGAACGTCCGCCGGGCCGGCGAGGTGGCCTGCATGTTCGCCGAGTCGGGGGTCCTGGCGCTGATCGCGCTCATCTGCCCCTTCGAGGAGGACCGGCGCCTCATCCGCACGCTCCACACCGAGTCGGGGCTGCCCTACGCGGAGATCTTCGTCGACACCTCGCTCGAGGAGTGCGAGCGCCGCGACCCCAAAGGCCTCTACGCCCGGGCGCGGTCCGGCCAGCTGCCCGGGTTCACCGGCATCGACTCCACCTACGAGGTGCCCTCGGCCCCCGACCTGAGGCTCGGGCCGGGCTCGGGCACTCTCCCCGAGCAGGTCTCGAGAGTGCTCGAGCTCTTGGAAGGACTCCTCCGCTAGCTCGTGGCGCAGAGGGACCGTCGGCAGCGGCGGGCGGCACAGAGCAAGGTGGACCGGGCGCGTCGCTCCTCCCACACGACCGCGGGCCGGCGCCGGCGGCCGCGCAGCCGGCGGGAGCGGCGGCGCCGGACGATCACCTGGATCGCCGCCATCGGACTCACGGTCGTGCTGGCGGGGGCGGCGGCGGCGCCGCTCCTGTTCTCGACTTCGAGCAGCACGACCTCGAGCAGCGTCCCGGTCCTCACGCCGCGCACGCTGCTGCGCCTCCCCGCCGCCTCGGCCGTGGCCCAGGGCGGCGGGGTCGCCTACGTGACCGACGACCTGCGCGACCTGCTCCTCCGCTTCGACCCCACCACCGGGCGGGTGGAGGGGTCGGTGCACCTGGCGGGCCGGCCGACGGCGATGGTGCGCGACGGCGGCGACCTGTGGGTGACCGACATGGTCGACAACCAGGTCGTCGAGGTGGACGCGCGCGCGCTGCACGTCGTGCGCAGCGTGACGGTGCCGACCGGCCCGTCGAGCCTGGCCGTGCTCGGTGCCCACGTCTGGGTCACGTCGGTGGTCGCCAACGAGATCACCTCCATCGACACGCGGTCGGGAGCGGTCGGGATTCCGGTGGACGTGCCGAGCGGGGCGGTGCGCGTCGCCGCAGGTTTCGGTGCACTCTGGATCAGCGGCACCGCTGACATGATGACGTACTTCGTGCCCGCCTCGGCACACGTCCGGGTGCCGAGGCTGGAAGCCATCACGGTCGGCAATGGTCCGATCGGGGTGGCGACGGGTGCGGGCTCGGTGTGGGTGGCCAACGCGCAGGGCGGCACCCTCTCGCAGGTGGACCCGGGCTCGCTTCGGGTCGTGCAGACCCTCCACGTCGGCGGCGATCCCCTCAGTGTGGCAGTGGCCGGAGGCCATGTGTACGTCGGAGACGGGCAGGCTCAGACGCTGCGCTCGCCGTACCCCGCCCCGGCTTCGAAAGTGCTCGACCTCGGCACCGAGCCGCGAACGCTGCTCCCAGTGGGCGGGGGAGTGTGGGTGGCCGGCGCCAACCCGGGGCGGGTGCTCTCGGTCGGTCCTGCGGGCTGAGGGCGTCGCGGGCGGGGCCCGGTGGTCCCGGTCGGGGCTTCGCT
>JBEKVF010000509.1:0-6269 GCA_049514295.1 Acidimicrobiales bacterium | reverse complement strand
GGCGACCGTGACGAAGCAGGCCGGCGTCAGCGTGGCGCCGCGCGGGCCCTCGACGTCGACCAAGCACATGCGGCACATGCCGACCGGCTCCATGCGCGGGTGGTAGCAGAAGCGCGGGATGTAGGTCCCGGCCCGCTCTGCCGCCGCGATGAGCAGCTCGCCCACCTTCGCCGTCACCTCGCGCCCGTCAAGGGTGAAGGTGAGCTCACCCGCCTCCTGGGAGGTCGCCTGCTGGTCGGACTTCGCCGTGTCAGTCAAAGGGACACCCCCCTTCCTTCACGTGGACGAGGAACTCGTCGCGGAACATCCGGATGCCCGACGCGATGGACGAGGGGATGGAGGGGCCGAGCACGCAGATGGTGGTCTGCTGGGGCGGCCAGGCCACGCCGGGGGAGATGTTGTCGCAGAGGTCCATGAGGAGGTCCAGATCTTCCTCGCGCCCGGCGCCGTTCTCAATTCGGTACATGATGCGCTCCAGCCAGCCCGAGCCCTCGCGGCACGGCGTGCACTGGCCGCACGACTCGCGGGAGAAGAACTTGGTGATGCGCCAGGCGGCCCGCACCATGCAGGTGGCCGAGTCCATGACGACGACGGAGCCGGAACCGAGCATGGAGCCGGCATCGGCCACCTCATCCTGGCCCAGCGGCAGGTCCACCTGGTCCGGCCCGAACCACGGGGCGGAGACGCCGCCGGGGATGAACGCCTTGAGCGTCTTGGAGCCCCTGATGCCCCCGCCGAGCACCGGCGCGTAGATCAGGTCGCGGAAGGTCGTCTTCACCATCTCGAGCTCGTAGTTGCCCGGCTTGCGCACGTGGCCTGCCAGCGCGAACAGCCGCGTCCCCGTCGAGCGGCCCGTCCCGAGGGCGGCGAAGGCGGCGCCGCCGTTGTTGATGATCCAGGGGATGTTGGCCATCGTCTCGACGTTGTTGACCACGGTGGGCTCGCCGTAGAGGCCGATGGCGGCCGGGAAGTAGGGCGGCTTGATGCGGGGGAAGCCGCGCTTGCCCTCGAGCGACTCGAGGAGCGCCGTCTCCTCGCCGCAGATGTAGGCGCCGGCGCCGGGGTGAACCACGACGTCGAGGGAGAAGCCCGAGCCGAAGATGTCGGCCCCCACCGCGCCGTGCGCGTAGGCCTCGTTCAGCGCCGCCTGCAGGCGCTCCAGCCCGAGGGCGAACTCGCCCCGCAGGTAGATGAAGGCCTGGCTGACCTGCAGCGCGTAGGCCGAGATCAGGACACCCTCGAGGATCTCGTGCGGGTCGCGCTCAATGAGCATGTGGTCCTTGAAGGTGGCCGGCTCGGACTCGTCGCCGTTGATCACCAGGTAGGTGACGGGGTTCTTGCGCAGCATCGACCACTTGCGCCCGGCCGGGAAGCCGGCGCCGCCGCGGCCGAGCAGGCTCGCCGCGTCGACCTCGGCCGCCACCGCCTCGGGCGTCATGGACAGCGCCTTGCGCAGGCCCGCGTACCCGCCCGTGGCCAGGTAGCGCTTCAGCGTGTGGGAGTCCTCGTAGCCGAGGCGCGAGGTGATGATCTTGGGGGCGTCGGTTATCGCCATCAGGCCTTCTTCTCCCCGCCGGCCGCCGCAGCGGCGCGGGCCGCCTGCGCCTCGGACGCCTTCGCCCGCTCGGCCACGATGGCGGCCCGGTCGGCCACCAGGCCGACGCTGCGCCGCACCCGCACGAGGGTGCCGTGCGGGGGCACGGTCCCGGACAGCGCGCCGGAGCGCAGGTCGCCCAGCAGGGCGTCGAAGCTCTCGGGGGTCTGCGCGCCGACGTAGCGGTGGTTGACCTGCACGCAGGGCGTGCGGTCGCAGTCGGCGAGGCACTCGGACTCCTCGAGGGTGAACACCCCGTCGGTCGTGGTGCCCCCGGCGCGGACGCCGAGGGCCGACTCGGCGTGCTCGAGCAGCTCGAGGGCGCCACCGAGCATGCAGGCGATGTTGGTGCACACCGACACCACGTAGGTGCCGACCGACTCGGTGTGCAGCATGTCGTAGAAGGTGGCGGTGCCCTGCACCTCGGCCGCGGTGACGCCGCACAGCTCGGCGATCTCCTCCACCGCCTCGGGGCGCAGCCAGCCATCCTGCTCCTGGGCCAGGTGGCACAGCGGGATGAGCGCGGAGCGCGGCTGCGGGTAGAGCGCCACGAGATCCTTGGCGCGCTCGCGGACGTCCGCGTTGAGATGGCTCACCGGTCCACCTCGCCCATGACGGGGTCCACCGACGAGATCACGGCCACGGCGTCGGCCATGAGACCACCGCGCAGCAGCAGCGGCAGGGCCTGCAGGTTCACGAAGCTCGGCCCCCGGATGTGCATGCGGTAGGGCTTCGACGTCCCGTCCGAGACCATGTAGCAGCCGAGCTCGCCCCGGGGCGACTCGATCGCCATGTAGACCTCGCCCTCGGGGACCCGGAAGCCCTCGGTGAAGATCTTGAAGTGGTGGATCAGCGCCTCCATGCTCTCGTCGATGCGGGCGCGCGGCGGCGGGGTGACCTTGCGGTCCTGGACCCGGTAGTCGCCGGGCGGCATCATCTCGACGATCTGGCGGATCATCTTGATCGACTCGCGGATCTCGTTGAGGCGTACGGAGTAGCGGTCGAAGTTGTCGCCGTAGCTGCCGACGATGACGTCGAAGTCCAGCTTGTCGTAGGCCAGGTACGGCATGGTCCGCCGCAGGTCCCAGGGCACGCCGGTCGAGCGCAGGATCGGGCCGGTGACGGAGAGTGCGAGCGCCTCCTCGGCCGAGATGTTGCCCACCGCCTCGGTGCGCTCCCGGAAGATGGGCTGGCCGGTCAGGAGCTCGTCGTACTCGTAGGTGCGGGCGAGGATCGTCTCGCAGATGATCTCGACGTCGTCCTGCCAGCCGTCGGGCAGGTCCGCCGCCACGCCCCCGGGGCGGATGTAGTTGTTGTTCATGCGCAGGCCCGTCGTCTTCTCGAAGAAGGTGAGGACCATCTCGCGCTCGCGGAAGCCGTAGATCATCATGGACGTGGAGCCGAGGTCCATGCCGTTGGTGGCCATCCACATCAGGTGCGACGACACCCGGTTGAGCTCGGCCATCAGCATGCGGATCCAGATGGCGCGTGGCGGAAGCTCCACGTCGAGCAGGGCCTCGGTGGCCAGCGAGAACACCAGCTCGTTGTGCAGAGGCGACAGGTAGTCCATGCGGGTCACGTTGGTGCAGCCCTGGACGTAGGTCAGCTCCTCCCCCGTCTTCTCCATGCCGGTGTGCAGGTAGCCGATGATCGGCTTGGTGCGCAGCACCGTCTCCCCGTCGAGCTCGAGCATGAGCCGCAGCACGCCGTGGGTCGAGGGGTGCTGGGGCCCCATGTTGATGATCATCGTCTGGTCGTCCCGGCGCTCGATGTCGATGTCGCCCGGGTCCACGTAGCCGCCCTCGGGCAGGCGCAGCACCGCGCCCACCTCGTTGCGGAGCTCGCCGGCGGTCGTCGTCCCGCGGGGTGCCAGCTCCTGGGCCCCCTCGGACGTCTCGGCCACGAAGACCCGCTCCTCGGCCTGCCGGTGGGCGGCCTCGGTCTCCTCAGGCCCCAGGTCTTCGGCCTCGGACTCGGTGTCCGGGCCGATCTCCTGCTCGTCGTCGTGCTCGTGCTCGCTCATCGCGGCCCGGGCGCTTCCTTGAACTGCACGGGCACCCGCCCCACGCCGTAGTCCTTGCGCAGCGGGTGGCCCTCCCAGTCCTCGGGCATGAGGATGCGGGTCATGTCGGGGTGACCGGTGAAGAGGATGCCCACCATGTCGTAGGCCTCGCGCTCCATGGCGTCGGCCCCGGGGTACACGGCGACGATGCTGTCGACCGTCGGATCGGACTCGGGGACCTGCACCCTGATGCGTACGCGCTGGCGCATGGAGAGCGAGAGCAGGTTGACGACCACCTCGAAGCGCTCCGGCACCACGCCCTCGGGCAGCGACCGGCCCGGATGAGTCAGGTAGTCGACGCCGCACACGTCGGCGCACGTCTCGAAGCCGGCGTCGCGAAAGGCGGCCACCATCGACTTGTAGGTGTCGCGGTGGGGAAAGGCGAGCTGGTCCACCAGGCGGTCGGGCAGCCGCGGTACCTCGGGGAGGACACCCGCGGGCGGCGCCGCCGAGGCGGCGGTCGGGGTGCTCTCGCTCACCGCGGTGTGGCCACCCGCACGGCGTCGGGCACGGTGGGGACCCAGCCTCCGGTCGCCTGCTCGCCGACGGGGATGGACGTTCCCGGGCGCCGCGTGATCTCGCCGGTGCGGATCTTCTCGTGCAGCGTGAGGATGGCGTGCAGCAGCGTCTCGGGCGACGGGGGGCAGCCGGGTGCGTAGACGTCGACCGGCACGATCTGGTCGACCCCCTGCACGATGGCGTAGTTGTTGAACATCCCGCCGGTCGAGGCGCACACGCCCATGGAGATGACCCACTTGGGCTCCATCATCTGGTCGTAGACCTGGCGCAGGACGGGCGCCATCTTCTGCGAGACCCGGCCCGCCACCACCATCAGGTCGGCCTGGCGCGGCGAGGCCCGGAACACCTCCATCCCGAGCCGGCTGATGTCGTAGTCGGCGGCGCCGACCGACATCATCTCAATGGCGCAGCAGGCCAGCCCGAACGTGGCCGGCCACACGCTGTTGCGCCGGGCCCACTTGACCAGGTCCTCCATGCGACCGGTCAGGAAGTTGTGCTGGAGATCCTCGAGCCCCATCCGTCAGGCCGCCTCGCCGGACGTCGGGCGCGCCCCGCTGATGCGCGTGATGGTCGACTCCGAGGTGCGGCTGGGCATGCCCGACTGCAGCGTCTTCGGCGGGCCCCAGGTCAGGGCGCCGTTGGAGATGAGGTACACGAACGACACGAAGACGACGGCGGCGAAGACGATCACCTCGATGAGGCCGAACGTCGCGATCTGGTGGAACACCACCGCCCAGGGGTAGAGGAACACGATCTCGATGTCGAAGATGATGAAGATCATGGAGACGAGGTAGAAGCGCACCGGGAAGCGCTGCGGCGGCTCGACGTTGGGCACGATGCCGCACTCGTAGGGCGCGAGCTTGGCCACCGTCGGCTTCTTCCTCGGCGCGAGCAGCGCCGAGGAGAGCAAGGAGAAGGCGGTAAAGGCGAGGCCGAGCAGCCCCAGGATGAGGATCGGGAGGTACTGGTCCACTGTGTTCCGTTTCTACCATGCGGCCCGTTCGCCAGGCACATCCGCGGCGCTGGTCAGAGGCCCCGGCGGCAGACCTACGATGCCTTCGTGACGGCTCCCGACGCGACCCCCCCGGCAGGCACCCCGAAGAAGGCGGCGAGAACGACGAAGGCCCCGGCGAAGAAGCAGGCAGCGGCCAAGAAGACGCCGGCCAGGAAGACCCCCGCCAAAAGGGCTCCAGCCAAGAAGGCTCCGGCCAAGAAGGCTCCGGCCGCCGCAACCCCGGCAACCACCCGCGCAACACCGAGGCGCACGGCGGAGCGCGTGCACGACGTGGTGGTCGTCGGCGCCGGGCCGTCGGGGTCCTCGTGCGGCTACTGGCTGGCCGACGCCGGCTGGGACGTGGTGGTGGTGGAGAAGAAGGAGTTCCCGCGGGAGAAGACGTGCGGCGACGGGCTGACGCCCAGGGCCGTGCGCCAGCTGGCCGACATGGGCCTCGAGGGCGAGCTGGCCGGCGCGCACCGCTTCACCGGGCTGCGGGCCTACGGGTTCGGCCACTCCATGGAGATGCAGTGGCCCGAGCACCCCAACTTCCCCTCCTACGGCTACACCATCACCCGCCACGACCTCGACGGGATCGTGGCCGGCCACGCCGCCGCGGCCGGGGCGACGCTCCTGCAGGGCACCGAGGTGGTGGGGCCGATCGTCGAGGACGCCGCGGCGAGCACCGGGCCCCTGCCCACGCTGGCCGGCGTCACGGTGAAGGAGAAGGGCGGCGGCGGCACCAGGGCCATCAAGGCGCGCTATGTGGTGGTGGCCGACGGGTCCAACTCGCGCATCGGGCGGATGCTCGGCACGTCGAGACGGCGCGACCTGCCGATGGGGATGGCCCTGCGGGGCTACTACAGCTCGGAGCGCCACGACGACCCCTTCATTGAGTCGCACCTCGACATCCGCGACGCCGAGGGCAACGTGGTGCCCGGCTACGGCTGGATCTTCCCCATGGGCGACGGCCGGGTCAACGTCGGCGTCGGCCTGCTGTCGACCGACCAGCGTTGGAAGGGCATCAACACGAGCCAACTCATGGACGCCTTCGTGGGCTACGCCCCGGAGTCATGGGGGCTGAGCCCGGAGACGAGCCT
>JBEKVF010000508.1:0-8402 GCA_049514295.1 Acidimicrobiales bacterium | reverse complement strand
GGGGCGCACGTGAGGAACGACGTGGCCGCCATGAACGAGCGCTGGGTCGCCGTGCGGCAACCGCTGCCCGGTGCCGCGGTCCGCGCCGAATTCGTCGAGGTGACCGGCACCCGGCTGGCCGACCTGGCGGCGCGTACCGAGGACGAGTGGGCGGTCGTCGGCTGGAGCCCCGTCGGCGACGTGCCCTACGCGGTGTTCATGGAGGTGCGGGTCTTCGACAGCTGGGTCCACGAGCAGGACGCCCGTCGTGCCCTGGACCGCCCGGGCGGGAGCGGGAACCGGGCCTCGGCCCTGTCGCTCGACCGCGTGCAGGGCGCCATGCCGTTCGTCGTCGGCAAGCAGGCCGGCTGCGCCGAGGGCACGGCCGTCCGCTTCGACGTCTCCGGCCCCGGGGTCGACGCGCGCGCCTTCACGATCGCCGTCGAGGGCGGGCGGGGCCGGCCGGTTGGCGACGAGGTGGACCCGGCGGTGACGCTCTCGCTGTCGAGCATCGACTTCGCGCGCCTCGGCTGCGGCCGGGCCACGGCGGCACAGGTGGAGGCCGCCGGCGGGGTCGCCCTGGCGGGGGACGCGGCGGTCGGTCGACGCGTCCTCGGCGCAATGAACTTCATGTTCTAGGCAGGACGCCCTTCGGCCCTGCCCGACGCCGGTGCTCGTCGCCCGGCACGGGCGGCCGGGGAGGCGCCCGGTGCCCGGTAGAGTGATCGGCTCGTGATGCGTGCGACTGCAGAGCCATTGGAGGGGAACCTCGTCCGCGTGAGCGTGGAGATCGACGAGCCCGAGTTCGACCGAGCCCTGGGCGACGTCGTGCGCTCGCTCGCCCAGCAGGTGCGCGTGCCGGGCTTCCGCCCCGGCAAGGTGCCGCGCAAGGTGCTCGAGGCCCGCATGGGCGGTGCCGGCGCGTTGCGCGCCGAGGCGTTGCGCGAGTCGCTGCCGGACTTCTACGCCCGCGCCATCGTCGACACCGAGCTCGACCCGATCGCGCAGCCCGAGATCGACATCACAGGCGGCGAGGACGGCGGCGCCGTCTCCTTCGACGCCGTCGTGCAGGTGCGCCCGCTCGTCGCCATCCCCGGCTACGACGGCCTCCAGGTCACGCTGCCGGGGCTCGCCGTCGGCGAGGAGGACGTGCAGCGCCAGCTCGACCGCCTGCGCGAGAACGATGCCGAGCTCGAGGTCGTCGAGCGGCCCGCCATCGACGGCGACCTGGTGACCATCGACCTCCACGGCAACGACGCGTCGGGCGCCGAGGTGGTGGGCGTCGACGACTACCTCTACGAGGTCGGCACCGGGTCGATCGTCCCCGAGCTCGACGCCGAGCTGCACGGTGCCAAGGCCGGGGCCATCCTCGCCTTCGACGCGCCGAACCCGAACACCCCCGAGGAGAACGTCGCCTTCCGGGTGCTCGTCAAGGAGGTCAAGGTCAAGAAGCTGCCCGAGGCGACCGACGAGTGGGCGGCGGAGAGCTCCGAGTTCGCCACGGTGGCCGAGCTGCGAGCCGACATCGAGGACCGGATCGGGCGCGTGAAGCTCATGCAGAGCCAGATGGCGCTGCGCCAGAAGACCATCGAGGCGGTGGCCGGGCTGGTGTCCGACGACGAGGTTCCCGAGGTCCTGGTGGACGCCGAGGTCAACGAGCGGCTGCACGACCTGCAGCACCGGCTGGAGGCCCAGAAGCTCGGCCTGGCCGAGTACTTCCAGGCCACGGGCACGTCACCCGACGAGCTGCTGGGGGCCGTCCGGGTGGACGCGCAGGCGGCCGTCAAGGCCGATCTGGCGCTTCGCGCCCTGGTGGAGGCCGAGGAAATGTCGCTCAGTGATGACGAGCTCGATGCCGAGATAGTCACGATGGCCGAGCGCATGGGCACCACCCCGACCGAGCTACGCCGGCAACTCGACACGGCCGGCCGGACCGGCGCGGTACGCTCGGAGCTGCGCAAGGGCAAGGCGCTGGAGTGGCTGCTCGACCACGTGGAGCTCTTCGACGAAGAGGGCAAGCCGATGTCACGGGACGACCTCCGAGTCGATGCGTCGAAGGACGACGAGGCCGAGCAGAGCGAGGAGAGCGAGTGACGATGCAGAGTCCGGGGGACCGAATGAAGACCTACAACTACTTGGTTCCCACCGTGATCGAGTCGTCCAACCGCGGCGAGCGTGCCTACGACCTCTACTCACGGCTGCTGCGTGAGCGGATCATCTTCCTCGGCACCCCGGTCGACGACGCGGTGGCCAACTTGATCTGCGCCCAGATGCTCTTCCTCGAGTCCGAGGAGCCGGACAAGGACATCCACCTCTACATCAACTCGCCCGGCGGCGAGATCACGGCGCTCTTCGCCATCTACGACACGCTCAAGTTCATCAAGGCCGACGTGTCCACGTTCTGCTTCGGCCAGGCCGCCTCGGCGGCCGCGGTGCTGCTGGCGGCCGGGGCCAAGGGCAAGCGCTTCGCCCTGCCGCACGCCCGGATCCTGCTGCACCAGCCCTGGGGCGGCGTGGAGGGGCAGGCCAGCGACATCGAGCTGCAGGCCAGGGAGATCCTCCGCATGCGTGACCTGCTGTCGGGCATGCTCGCCGAGGACACCGGGCAGACGCAGGAGAAGGTGGCCCAGGACACCGACCGTGACTTCATCATGACGGCGGAGGAGGCTGTGACCTACGGCGTCATCGACGAGGTCATCACGGCCCGGAACATCGCCTCGCTCGAAGCAATCGGCGCCGCATAGGACCATCGGACAGGGACGGGAGAAGCGATCGGGTGGCCAAGTTCGGTGAGGGTGGGGATCTCGTCAAGTGCAGCTTCTGTGGCAAGACGCAGAAGCAGGTCAAGAAGCTGATCGCCGGTCCGGGTGTCTACATCTGCGACGAGTGCATCGACCTGTGCAACGACATCATCGCCGAGGAGCGTGACGAGTCCGCCGAGCTGAGCTTCGAGGACCTGCCCAAGCCGCGCGAGATCTTCGACTTCCTCAACGACTACGTCGTCGGCCAGGAGTACGCCAAGAAGATCCTCTCCGTCGCCGTCTACAACCACTACAAGCGTGTGCAGGCGGGGCCGCCCACCGCCGACGACGGCGTCGAGCTGGCCAAGTCGAACATTCTCCTGCTCGGTCCGACCGGGTGCGGCAAGACGCTGCTGGCCCAGACGTTGGCCCGCATGCTCAACGTGCCCTTCGCGATCGCGGACGCCACGGCGCTGACAGAGGCCGGGTACGTGGGTGAGGACGTCGAGAACATCCTGCTGAAGCTGATCCAGGCGGCCGACTACGACGTGAAGCGGGCCGAGACCGGGATCATCTACATCGATGAGATCGACAAGATCGCCCGCAAGAGCGAGAACCCCTCCATCACCCGGGACGTATCGGGGGAGGGTGTGCAGCAGGCGCTGCTCAAGATCCTGGAGGGCACCACGGCCTCGGTGCCACCCCAGGGCGGGCGCAAGCACCCGCACCAGGAGTTCATCCAGATCGACACCACGAACATCCTGTTCATCTGCGGCGGGGCGTTCGCCGGGCTCGACAGGCTGATCGAGGGGCGCATCGGCAAGCGCGGCATCGGCTTCCGGGCCGAGGTGCACCGCAGGGAGCGCGACGACGGCGAGATCCTGCGCCATGTGCTGCCCGAGGACCTCATCAAGTTCGGGCTCATCCCCGAGTTCATCGGGCGACTCCCTGTCGTGAGCGCCGTCTCGCCGCTGTTCAAGGACGCGCTGGTGCAGATCCTCATCGAGCCGAAGAACGCGCTGACGCGGCAGTACGAGCGGGTCTTCGCGCTCGACAACGTGGAGCTCGAGTTCACGCCCGACGCGCTCGAGGCGGTGGCCGAGCAGGCGCTGCTGCGCGGCACGGGTGCCCGTGGCCTGCGCGCCATCCTCGAGGAGGTGCTGCTGGACGTGATGTACGACCTGCCCAGCCGTACCGACGTGGGCAAGTGCGTGGTGGACCGCTCCGTGGTGCTCGACCGGGTGGCCCCGACGCTCGTGCCGCTCGGGGGCGCGCCGGTCAAGGCGACCCGTTCCCGCCGCGCCGCGTCCTGACCGCACCGGGACCGGGACCGGTCGCCATGGAGCAGCCGGTGTCGCTGCCCTTCGACGGGCTCGCCGACGCGTTGGCCTGGCTCGACGCCCACATCGACTTCGAGGCGAACATGCCGCGGCGGCGCGCGCTGCCGACGCTCGACCGCATGCGCGCGCTGACCGCGCTGCTCGGTGAGCCTCAGGACTCCATCCCCTCCATCCACATCACGGGCACCAACGGCAAGGGGTCGACCTCGGCCATGGCGACGGCACTTCTCATGGCCAAGGGCCTGAGCGTGGGGACCTACACCAGCCCCAACCTGCACACAGTGGCGGAACGCCTGGCCCGTAACGGCGAGGCGATCGACGACGAGTCGCTGGCCGCCGTCCTCACCGAGCTGGCGCTGCTCGAGCCGCTGCTGGACGAGCACCCGACGCGCTTCGAGCTGCTGACCTCGGCCGCGCTGTCGTGGTTCGCCACCGAGGTGGTCGACAGCATGGTGATAGAGGTGGGGCTGGGTGGCACGTGGGACTGCACCAACGTGGTGCGCGGCGACGTGGCGGTGCTCACCAACGTCAGCTTCGACCACACCGACGTCCTGGGTCCCACCCTCGAGGGGATCGCGGCGGACAAGGCGGGCATCATCGAGCCGGGCAGCCGGGTCGTGGTGGGGGAGATGGACCCCGCGCTGGTCGACATCGTCGTCGAGCGGGCCGAGGCGGTCGGCGCCGCCTCGGTGTGGGTGGCGGGCCGCGACTTCGGCTGCGAGTCCAACCGCGTGGCCGTGGGGGGCCGCCTCGTGACGCTGTGGACCCCGGGTGGGCGCTACGAGGACGTCCTGGTCCCGTTGCACGGCGCCCACCAGGGTGTCAACGCGGCCGTCGCCCTGGCGGCGGTGGAGGCGTTCTTCGGCGACCCGCTCGCCCCCGAGGTGGTGGAGGAGGGCCTGGCCGCCGTGCGCGTGCCGGGCCGCCTGGAGGTGCTGGGGCGTCACCCACTGCTGGTGGTCGACGGCGCGCACAACGCGGCGGGCATGGCCGCGCTGGCGGACGCGCTGACCGAGGAGTTCGCGGTCGACGGGGTGTCCGTGGCCGTCGTGGGGATGCTCTCGGGTCGCGATCCGTCGGCCATGCTGGCGCCGCTGGCGTCGGCGGGCATCACCGCGATCATCGCCTGCGAGCCCGAGTCACCGCGTGCGATGCCTGTCGCCGCGGTCGCCGAAGCAGGGCGCGCGCTCGGGCTGGCTGTCTACGAGGAACCGGACGCGCGCGCCGCACTGCGGGTGGCGCGCGGGATGGTCGGCGCCGACGGGCTCGTCGTGGTCGCCGGATCGCTCTACGTGGTGGGCACGGCGCGTGCCGACGCACTCGCGTCGGCCGTTCCCTGGGAGGACGCCGGCCGCTGAGGGCGGGCGGACCGCCCGGGTGCCGTTGTGTAGTGTCGACCCCCCGTGGACCGCACCCTTGTCATCGTGAAGCCCGACGGCGTCGAGCGTGGCCTCGCCGGCGAAATCGTCAGCCGCCTGGAGCGCAAGAAGCTGCGCCTGGCCGCCGCCGAGCTCCGGACGATCACCAAGGAGGTGGCCGAATCCCACTACGCCGAGCACCGGGAGCGGCCGTTCTTCAGCGACCTGGTCACTTTCATCACGCGGTCGCCTTCGCTCGTCATGGTGGTGGAGGGCCCCAAGGACACCTACGCCGTGGTGCGCCTCATGGTGGGCGCCACGAACCCTGCGGAGGCGGCGCCAGGCACGATCCGCGGTGAATTCGGGATCGAGACGACCGAGAACCTCGTCCACGGGTCCGACTCGCACGAGTCCGCGGCCCGGGAGATCGCCCTCTTCTTCCCCGGCCTGGCGGCCTCGTAGGCCATCGCGGGCCGCGCCGGCCGGTGCGGCTGGAATCCCAGGTCAGATGGGTGTAGCAGGGCGACCGCCTTGTGAACCCACCTCGCGTCCCGTAGCCTGGGGGCGCACCACCACGGGCGCCACTCCCCGGCGCCCCTCCAGGATTCTCGTGGGAGACTTCCAGCTATGGCCGAAAACCGCCTTTCCCTTCTTGGTCGTGACATGGCCGTGGACCTCGGTACCGCCAACACGCTGGTGTACGTCCGCGGCCGCGGCATCGTCCTGAACGAGCCCTCGGTGGTCGCGGTGGACATCAAGGACGGCCGCCCGCTCGCGGTGGGGGCCGAGGCCAAGCGGATGATTGGCCGCACGCCGTCGAACATCCAGGCCATCCGGCCCCTGAAGGACGGCGTCATCGCCGACTTCGAGATCTGCGAGAAGATGCTGCGCTACTTCATCCACCGGGTGCACCAGCGGCGGTTCGCCAAGCCGCGCATGGTCATCTGCGTGCCGTCGGGCATCACGGGCGTGGAGCGTCGCGCCGTCTTGGAGGCGGCCGAGTACGCGGGCGCACGGCGCGCCTACATCAGCGAGGAGCCGAGGGCGGCCGCCATCGGCGCCGGCCTCCCCGTGCACGAGCCGACCGGCAACATGGTGGTCGACATCGGCGGGGGGACGACCGAGGTCGCCGTGATTTCGCTCGGCGGCATCGTCACCAGCCAGTCGGTGCGCATCGGTGGCGATGAACTGGACGAAGCGATCGTCTCGTTCGTGAAGAAGGAGTTCAGCCTCGCACTGGGTGAGCGCACGGCGGAGGAGATCAAGATCACCCTGGGTTCGGCGTACCCGCTGGAGCAGGAGCTGCACGCCGAGATCCGCGGCCGCGACCTCGTGAGCGGGCTCCCCAAGACGATCGTCGTCTCCACCGAGGAGATCCGGCGGGCCATTGAGGAGCCGGTGTCCGCCATCATCGACGCCGTGAAGGTCACCCTGGACCGGACCCCGCCCGAGCTGGCCGCCGACATCATGGAGCAGGGCATCGTGCTCACGGGCGGCGGGGCGCTGCTGCACGGGCTGGAGTCGCGCCTGCAGCACGAGACCGGCATGCCGATCGTGGTGGCCCGGGAACCGCTCAACTGCGTCGCCATCGGCGCCGGCCAGTGCCTGGAAGAGTTCGAAGCGCTGAAGCGGGTGCTGATCACCACGTCCACGCGCTGACCGAGCGACCGGTTTTCTCTGGGTGGCCCGGTCCCGGCGGTCGCGCCGTACGCTCACGGTCATCGTCCTCGTCGTCCTGTCGCTGTCCCTCATCTCCCTCGACCTCAACGGGCGGACGCACAGCCTGACCTCGGGGGTGAAGTCGGTGGCCAACGACGTCTACGCGCCGTTGCGCCAGGGCGTCCTCGACATCATCAACCCGATCGGCGACTTCTTCGCCGGCGCGTTCAACTACGGGTCGGTCCAGTCCCAGAACGAGCAGCTGCGGAGGACGATCGGCCAGTTGCGGGCCACCCAGGCCGAACGCGGGTTCGAGGAGAGCCAGCTGCGCCAGGTGATGGCGCTCCAGAACCTCCCCTACCTGCAGTCCCTGCCGACCGTCACGGCGCAGACGATCGACGAGTACTCCTCCAACTTCACCGCCACCATCACGCTGGACAAGGGTCGCGCCGACGGGGTTGACGTCGGCTATCCCGTCGTCGGAGCGGGCGGCCTGGTGGGGCAGGTGATCCAGTCGTTCCACCACACCTCCGTGGTGCGCCTCATCACCGACGGCCAGTCCAAGGTCGGTGTCACGTTCGGGAACCAGCTCACCGGGATCGTGGACGGCCAGGGCCCCTCGAGCTCCATGACAGCCGACCTCGTGCCGCCGCACACGGTGCTGCACAAGGGCGAGGTCATGTCCACGAGCAGCCTCGACGCGGCGGCGTTCCCGCCCGGGATCCCCGTGGCTTCCGTGCGGTCGTTCCACACCCCCGCGGGCGCCAGCCAGGAGAGCATCCTGGTCGACCCCGAGGCCGACCTGGGCCAGCTGGCCTATGTGGACGTCGTCCAGTGGGTGCCGCCCGCATGACCGCCCGCTCCATGCTCCGGGTGGCGCTGGTGATCTTCGTCGTGCTGATGGTGCAGCAGACCGTGATGGTGTCGTTGCGCATCAGCGGCGCCCACCCCGACCTCCTGTGGCTGCTCCCGATCACCGCCGCCCTGCTCGACGGGCCCGAGACGGGCGCCATCATCGGCTTCTGGGCCGGATTGGCGTTCGATCTGGTCCTGCCCACCCCGTTCGGGCTGTCCGCCCTGGTGGGCTGCCTGCTCGGCTTCGTCACGGGGTCGCTCACGGCGGCGGCGGACCCCCGTGCCGCCTGGCTCAAGCCAGTGGCCGCGCTCGCGGGGAGCGTCGCAGCGGACATGCTGTTCGCCGTGCTCGGCGCAATTCTCGGTCAACAGCAGATGGTGCAGATCGACTTCCTGGCCGTGTGCCTGGTCGTGGGCGTCTCGAGCATCGTGCTCGTGCTCCCGGTCAACCGCTTGATGCGGTGGGCCCT
>JBEKVF010000507.1:0-11684 GCA_049514295.1 Acidimicrobiales bacterium | reverse complement strand
CGGAAGTAGAACTGCGGGCGGTAGTTGGTGAAGAACGGCTTGTGGCGGCCGCCCTCCTCCTTGTTCAGGACGTAGACCTCGGCGGTGAACTGGGTGTGCGGGGTGATGGAGCCGGGCTTGCACAGCACCTGGCCGCGCTCCACCTCCTCCTTCTTGGTGCCGCGCAGCAGGGCGCCGATGTTGTCGCCGGCACGACCCTCGTCGAGCAGCTTGCGGAACATCTCGACGCCGGTCACCGTCGTCTTCTGGGTTGGGGCCAGGCCGACGATCTCGACCTCCCCGCCCACCTTGATGATCCCCTGCTCCACCTTGCCGGTCACGACGGTGCCACGGCCGGTGATGGACATGACGTCCTCGACGGGCATCAGGAAGGGCTTGTCGACGTCACGCTCGGGCTCGGGGATGTACGAGTCGACCGCGTCCATGAGCTCGACGATCTTCTCGCTCCACTCGGGGTCTCCCTCCAGAGCCTTCAGCGCGCTCACCCGGACGATCGGGGTGTCGTCGCCGGGGAAGTCGTAGGCGGTCAGGAGCTCGCGCACCTCCAACTCGACCAGCTCGAGCAGCTCCTCGTCGTCGACCATGTCGGCCTTGTTCAGGGCCACCACGATGTAGGGCACGCCGACCTGGCGGGCCAGCAGCACGTGCTCGCGGGTCTGGGGCATCGGGCCGTCGGCGGCCGAGACCACCAGGATGGCGCCGTCGATCTGCGCCGCGCCGGTGATCATGTTCTTGATGTAGTCGGCGTGGCCCGGCATGTCGACGTGCGCGTAGTGGCGCTTGTCGGTCTCGTACTCGACGTGGGCGATCGTGATCGTGATGCCGCGCTGGCGCTCCTCGGGGGCGGCGTCGATCTTGTCGAAGGACGTGAAGGAGGTGTTGGGGTTGCGCTCGGACAACACCTTGGTGATGGCTGCCGTGAGCGTCGTCTTCCCATGGTCGATGTGACCCATGGTCCCGACGTTGACGTGGGGCTTGGTGCGCTCGAACTTCTGCTTGGCCATCGCCTTGCTACTCCCTGCTAGTGGACGGGGCCACCGTGGCCCCGACGCTGTCTGTCTGTGACGCTGTCTGTCCGTTCCTGCGATCCGGCGGTTACCGCGATCTGGTGTGCGTGTCCCGGCGCCTGATCCGGACCGGGCCTACTCCCCGTGCGCCCGGGCGATGATCTCCTTGGAGATCGACTCCGGAACCTGGTTGTACGAATGGAACTGCATCGTGTACGTGGCGCGACCCTGGGTGCGCGAACGCAGGTCAGTAGAGTAGCCGAACATGTCGGCGAGCGGTACCAGCGCCTTGACCACGTGGCTGGTGCCCTGCTGGTCCATGCCCTCCATCCTCCCCCGCCGGGAAGAGAGGTCGCCGGTGACCGCGCCCAAGAAGTCGTCGGGCACCGTCACCGTGACCTCCATGACCGGCTCCAGTAGCACCGGGCTGGCCGCCCGCAGCGCCTTCTTGATGGCCATGGAGCCGGCGATCTTGAAGGCCATTTCCGAAGAGTCCACGTCGTGGTACGAGCCGTACGTGAGGGTCACCCGGACGTCGACCGTGGGGTAGCCGGCCAGCACGCCGGCGGTGAGCGCCTCTTGGATCCCGGCGTCGACCGAGGGGATGTACTCCTTGGGGATGACGCCGCCGCTGATCTTGTCGATGAACTCGTAGCCACCGCCCGGGCCGGTCGGCTCGGCGCTGATGACCACGTGGCCGTACTGGCCACGGCCACCGGTCTGGCGGACGTACTTCTCCTCGATCTTCTCGATGGGCTTGCGGATCGTCTCGCGGTAGGCGACCTGGGGCTTGCCGACGTTGGCGTCGACCGAGAACTCGCGGAGCATGCGGTCGACCAGCACCTCGAGGTGCAGCTCGCCCATGCCCGAGATCACGGTCTGGCCGGTCTCCTCGTCCGAGCGAACCCGGAAGGTCGGGTCCTCCTCGCTGAGGGCGTAGAGGGCGCGGGACAGCTTGTCCTGGTCGGCCTTCGTCTTGGGCTCGACGGCCACGTGGATCACGGGCTCGGGGAACGTGAGCGCCTCGAGCACGATCGGGTGGGCCGGGTTGCACAGGGTGTCACCGGTCGTGGTGTTCTTCAGGCCGACCACCGCCATGATGTCGCCGGCGAAGATGGCGTCCTTGTCCTCGCGGTGGTTGGCGTGCATCTGCAGGATACGGCCGACCCGCTCCTTCTTGTCCTTGGTCGAGTTGAGGACGGACGCGCCCTTCTGGAGCGTGCCCGAGTAGACGCGGAGGTAGGTGAGCTTTCCCACGAAGGGGTCGGTCATGATCTTGAAGGCCAGGGCCGAGAAGGCGTCGCTGTCGTCGGCCTTGCGCTCCTCGATGTCCTCGGGGTGGTTCGGCTTGTGCCCCTGGGTGGGCGGCAGGTCGAGCGGGCTGGGCAGGTAGTCGACCACGGCGTCGAGCATGGGCTGGACGCCCTTGTTCTTGAAGGCCGACCCGCACAGCACTGGGACCACCGCGGCCTCCAGCGTCGCCGTGCGCAGGGCGCGGCGCAGGTCGGCAGCCGTGATGGGCTCCTCGGCCAGGTACTTCTCCATAATGGTGTCGTCGTAGTTGGAGACGACATCGATGAGCTGGTGCCGGGCGTCCTCGGCCTCGGCCGCCATGTTCTCGGGGATGTCGAGGGTCTCCCACTCCTCGCCCATGTCCGAGGACCAGACCAAGGCCTTCTCCTCGAGCAGGTCGACGACGCCCTGGAACTCGGACTCGGCCCCGATGGGCAGCTGGATAACGGCCGGCTGGGCGTCGAGGCGGTCGCGGATCATCTGGACCGTGCGCTCGAAGTCGGCGCCGATGCGGTCCATCTTGTTGACGAAACAGATGCGCGGGACGTTGTACTTGTTGGCCTGGCGCCACACCGTCTCGGTCTGGGGCTCCACACCGGCCACGGCGTCGAAGACCGCCACCGCGCCGTCGAGAACGCGCAGCGAGCGCTCCACCTCGACCGTGAAGTCCACGTGGCCCGGGGTGTCGATGATGTTGATCCAGTTGTCGTGCCAGCTGCAGGTGGTGGCGGCCGAGGTGATGGTGATGCCGCGCTCCTGCTCCTGGATCATCCAGTCCATGGTGGCGGCACCCTCGTGCACCTCGCCGATCTTGTAGTTGCGGCCGGTGTAGTAGAGGATGCGCTCGGTCGTGGTGGTCTTGCCCGCGTCGATGTGGGCCATGATCCCGATGTTGCGGGTCTTGGCGAGCGGGAAGTCGCGGGTGGGGAGAGCGTCAGCCATGGCGCAGCGGTGTCCTGTCCACTACCAGCGGTAGTGGGCGAAGGCGCGGTTCGACTCCGCCATCTTGTGCATGTCCTCGCGGCGCTTCACCGAGGCCCCGATGTTGTTGGAGGCGTCGAGGATCTCGCCGGCCAGGCGCTCGGCCATGGTCTTCTCCCGCCGCTGGCGCGAGTACGTGGTGAGCCAGCGGATGGCCAGCGTGGTGGCGCGCCGCGGCCGCACCTCCACAGGCACCTGGTAGGTGGCGCCACCGACACGGCGCGACTTGACCTCGACCTCGGGGCGAGTGTTCTCCACGGCACGCTTGAGCGCGGCGACCGGGTCGCCGCCCGACTTCTCCTGCACCTGCTCGAGGGCGGTGTAGACGATGCGCTCGGCGAGCGTCTTCTTGCCGCGCGACAGCACCTTGTTGACCACCTGGGTCACGAGGACCGAGCGGTAGACGGGGTCCGGGGCGAGCTCCCGGCGGGTTGCGGGTCCACTACGGGGCATCGGCTATGACTCCTTCTTGGCGCCGTAGCGGCTGCGGGCCTGGCTGCGCTCGCGCACGCCCGAGGTGTCGAGCGCCCCGCGCACGACCTTGTAGCGCACGCCCGGCAGGTCCTTCACACGACCGCCGCGGACGAGGACGATGGAGTGCTCCTGGAGGTTGTGGCCCACGCCGGGGATGTAGGCGGTGATCTCGACACCCGAGGACAACCGGACACGGGCCACCTTGCGCAGCGCCGAGTTCGGCTTCTTGGGCGTGGTCGTGTAGACGCGGGTGCACACCCCCCGTCGCTGGGGCGCGCCCTTCAGGGCGGGGGTCTTGGTCTTGGTCACCTTGGCCTGCCGTCCCTTGCGGACGAGCTGGGCGATTGTGGGCACGCGCTACCTCTCGATACTGAAAATGTGACTCCAAGTGCGTGGCGCTCGCGCGCCGGCCGAAGCCGCACATGGCAGGGATTCAATGATAGCGGCTGCCTGGAGGTACGACAATCGCGGCCATCACCCGGATCCGGGCGCCGGGCCGGGTGGGGCCGCCGCCCCGGTTCAGGCGGCCCGGGGACGGGCGGGTGCCCCGGCCCGCTCCTCGGCGGCCAGCGGCAGGGCCGCGTCGCCGCGGGCGGTGAGCCCGTTCCATCAGCGCTGGAGCCGGACGTAGAAGAGGGGCAGCACCCCGTCGGGGTAGAAGGCCAGCGCGACGGTGCCCGCACCGATGAAGACGTCCTGGGCGTTGCCGGGCAGGAAGCCGAGCGCCAGGCCGCCGGCCAGGGCGCCGCTGCAGTCCGCGGCGCCCCCGATGGCGACCACGGCCCGGATGAGCAGGCTCTCGAACATCTGGAAGTCGGTGCCGCCCACCACCGACTCGGCCCCCCCGAAGAGGGCGCCGGCCACGCCGGCCATGGCGGCCGAGAGGGTGAAGACGATGAGCTTGGTGGTGGTGAGCGAGAGCCCGAGGGTGGCGCTGGCCTGGGCGTTGGCGCTCGAGCTCGGGGCCAGCGACCACGAGGTGGCGGACAAGGCGCCGACGCCGATGATCGCGGAGGAGGCGGCGAGAGGGTTGCCCGAGCCGGAGGGCGCGGTCAGGGTCGGGTCGGCCCCGTTGGAGCCCGCCGGGAGGCGTCGTCGCCCAGGGTGGCGCTGGCCGTGTTCCCGTTGGCGGTGCTCGAGGTGTCGATGTCCACCCGGGCTCGTCGGTCGAGCCGGCGTTGGGTGGCTGCGGGTGCCGTCGAAGGTGATCCGCCCGGCCTGGATGCCCTGGAGCCCGCACACGGCGTTGAACAGCGTGGTCTTGCCCGCGCCGTTGGGCCCGATGAGGCCGGTCACGCTGCCGCCGTCGACGGACAGGTCGACACCACGCAGCGCGTGCACGCCTCCGAATCGAACCTCGGCTTCCGCTACCTGCAGAAGCGGCATCGTCTCCCCCCATTGCGGTCGGGCCGGTTTCCCGGGGCCCATGTCCCCGTGCACCAAAATTCCCTGGTCATACCAGGGCTTTTCCGTTTGGAATTCGAACGGCTTCCAATCTGCCGTCTTACGGTCGCAATTTCGGGCGGTACTCCGGGAGCGTTAGCCTCAACCGCATGGAACACTCCATGGCCGAACGCCTGGCCGACCTGGCCGAACGCAAGAACGAGGCCCTCAACGCCGGGAGCCCCAGGGCCGTCGAGCGCCAGCACGCAAAGGGGAAGCTGACCGCCCGCGAGCGCATCGACTACCTGCTGGACGAGGGGTCCTTCCAGGAGCTCGACATGCTGGCCCGGCACCGTGCGCACGGCATGGGACTCGAGGACAACCGGCCCTACACCGACGGCGTGGTCACCGGCTTCGGCACCATCGACGGCCGGCGGGTCTGCATCTTCAGCCAGGACTTCACCGTCTTCGGTGGCGCCCTCGGCGAGGTCTTCGCCGAGAAGATCCACAAGGTGATGGACCTGGCCGCCTCGACCGGCGTCCCCATGATCGGGCTGAACGACGGCGCCGGGGCCCGGATCCAGGAAGGCGTGGTCTCGCTGCACTCCTACGGGGGGATCTTCCACCGCAACGTGACCGCCTCGGGGGTCATTCCCCAGATCAGCGTGATCCTCGGCCCGTGCGCCGGCGGCGCGGTCTACTCCCCCGCCATGACCGACTTCATCTTCATGGTGCAGGGCACCTCCCACATGTTCATCACGGGCCCCGACGTCGTGAAGACGGTGACCGGCGAGGACGTCACGCTCGAGGAGCTGGGCGGCGCCATGAGCCACGCCACCAAGTCGGGCGTCGCCACCTTCGTGGCACCCGACGAGAAGGCCTGCCTCGACGAGGTGCGCCACCTCCTCTCGTTCCTCCCCTCCAACAACCTCGAGGAGCCACCCATTGAGCCCACCGGCGACGAGCCGGACCGCCAGGTGACCGAGCTCGTCGACTTCCTCCCGACCTCGCCCAACCAGCCGTACGACATGAAGCGCGTCATCGCCGCGGTCGTCGACGACGGCGAGTACCTCGAGGTGCACCGCCACTGGGCCATGTCGATCACGTGCGGCTTCGCACGGATGAACGGCCGCGTCGTCGGCATCGTCGGCAACCAGCCCGCCGTGCTGGCGGGCGTGCTCGACATCGACTCGTCGGAGAAGGCGTCGCGCTTCGTGCGGACCTGCGACGCCTTCAACGTCCCGCTCCTCACCTTCGTCGACGTGCCGGGCTTCATGCCGGGCACCGACCAGGAGTACGGCGGCATCATCCGCCACGGGGCCAAGCTGCTCTACGCCTACTGCGAGGCGACCGTACCCCGCATCCAGATCATCACCCGCAAGGCGTACGGCGGCGCCTACGTCGTCATGAACTCCAAGTCGATCGGGGCGGACCTCGCGTTCGCCTGGCCCTCGGCCGAGCTGGCCGTCATGGGGCCCAACGGCGCCGTCGAGATCGTGTACCGCCGCGAGCTGGCGGAGGCGACCGATCCGGCCAAGCGCCGGGCCGAGCTGATCGACGAGTACACGGAGCGCTACGCCAACCCCTACATCGCCGCCGAGCGCGGGTACATCGACGACGTGATCTCGCCGGCGGACACGCGCGCCGTCATCTGCCGCAGCCTCGACATCCTGGCCTCCAAGCGCGAGGAACTGCCGCGGCGCAAGCACGGCAACGTCCCACTGTGACGCTGCTCGTCGACCCCGACCGGCTGTCGCTGCGCGAGCGGCCCGAGCCCGACGCCGGCCAGCTGGCCGCCATCGCCGCCGCCGTCCAGCTGGCCTGGCCCCGCCCGGTGCCGGCCGACGAGCACGACCCGGTGCACGAGCCCTGGCGCTTCAGCGGGCGCTGGTGGAACAAGCCCGCGCCGCTGCGGCGCGACCGTCCCTGGGCCCGCCGCTGACCGTCTACGTCGACGACTGGCGGCAGGCGGCCACGGTGCGCGACCACGCCGACCGCTGGTCGCATCTGCTGGCCGACAACCCCGAGGAGCTCCACGCCATGGCCGTCGCGCTCGGGATCCCGCCCCGGGGCTACCAGCGCCATCGGCGCTCGGCGGCCCTCAACCACTACGACGTGCCCGAGAGCCTCCGGCTCCGCGCCATTGAGCTCGGCGCGGTCCCGGTCACGTGGCGCGAGATGGCCCGGCTCACGCGGGAGTGGCGGCGCGCTGGCGCTCGGCCAGCGCGACCAGATCCTCCATGATGCGGTCGAACGAGTAGTCCTTGGGCGTGTAGACCGACGCCACGCCCTTGCCCAGCAGCAGCTCGGCGTCGTCGGGCGGGATGATGCCGCCCACGACGACAGCGGCCGTGCTCCCGGCGGCGCGCAGGCGGTCGAGCACGTCGGGCACCAGCTCCAGGTGGGAGCCCGAGAGGATGGACAGCCCCACGATGTCGACGTCTTCGTCGCGGGCGGCCGCCACAATCTCCGCCGGGGTGAGCCGGATGCCCTGGTAGATCACCTCGAAGCCGGCGTCGCGCGCCGCCACGGCGATCTGCTCGGCGCCGTTGGAGTGCCCGTCGAGCCCGGGCTTGGCCACCAGGAGGCGCGGCGGGCCACCCGTGCGCTCGGCCAGCGCTCTGGTGCGGATGCGGATGGGCGCGAGGTCGTCGCCGCGCCGGCCCACCCCGCCGCTAATGCCGGTCGGGGCCCGGAACTCGCCGAACACCTCGCGCAGGGTCTCCGCCCACTCCCCCGTGGTTCCGCCAGCATGGGCCAGGGCGATGGTGGCCTCCATGACGTTGCCGTCGGGGCCTTCGTCGGCCGCCACGCGGCGCAGCTCGTCGAGCGCGGTGCGCACGGCGGCGCCGTCGCGCTGCTCCCGCCAGCGTTCCAGGTCCGCGATCTGCTCGGCCTCGACGCGGTGGTCGACCCTGAGGATGTTCTCGATCTCGCCGTCGCCGAGGAGGGGCGACGGCGCGGTCTCGGTGAAGCAGTTGACGCCGACCACCTTCTGCTCGCCCGTCTCGATGCGGCGCACCCGCTCGGCCTGGCTGCCCACCAGGCGGCGCTTGAGCTCGTCGATAGCCTCGAAGGCGCCGCCGAGCGCCTCCACGTCGGCCAGCTCGGCCGAGGCGGCCTCGACCAGCTCGGCCGTCTTGGCGCCGATGACCACCGAGCCCTCGAAGATGTCGCCGTACTCGAGCAGGTCGGACTCGAAGGCGAGAACCTGCTGCATGCGCAGCGACCACTGCTGGTCCCAGGGCCGGGGCAGCCCCAGCGCCTCGTTCCAGGCGGGCAGCTGCATGGCGCGGGCCCGGGCGCTCCTGGACAGGGTGACGCCGAGGGTCTCGAGGACGATGCGCTGCGCGTTGTTCTCCGGCTGCTGCTCGGTCAGGGAGAGGGAGTTGACCTGCACCCCGTAGCGGAAACGGCGGAGCTTGAGGTCCTCCACGCCGTAGCGCTCGCGGCAGATGCGGTCCCACATGGCGGTGAAGGCCCGCATTTTGCAGGTCTCCTCGACGAAGCGGACGCCGGAGTTCACGAAGAAGCTGATGCGGCCCACGACGGTGGGCAGCTCGGTGACGTCCACCTTGCCCGAGGCACGGACACCGTCGAGGACGCCGATGGCGGTGGCCAGCGCGTAGGCGATCTCCTGCACCGGGGTGGCCCCCGCCTCCTGGAGGTGGTAGCTGCACACGTTGATCGGGTTCCACTTGGGCGCGTTGCGCACCGTGTAGGCGATGGTGTCGACCGTGAGGCGGAGGCTCGGGCCCGGCGGGAAGATATAGGTGCCCCGGCTGAGGTACTCCTTGACGATGTCGTTCTGCGTCGTGCCCGCGAGCAGCGTCGGGTCGACCCCCATTTCCTGCGCGTGGGCGACGTAGAGCCCGAGGAGCCAGGCCGCCGTGGCGTTGATCGTCATGGAGGTGTTCATGTCCGCCACCGGGATCCCGTGCAGCAGCTCCTTCATGTGGCCGAGGTGGGCCACCGGGACGCCGACCTTGCCCACCTCCCCCGCCGCCTCGGGGGCGTCGGGGTCGTAGCCCGTCTGCGTCGGCAGGTCGAAGGCGATGGAGAGGCCCGTCTGGCCCTTGGCGAGGTTCGTCCGGTAGAGCTCGTTCGAGGCGCGCGCGGTCGAATGGCCCGAGTAGGTGCGCATCACCCACGGCGCGTCACGCTGAGGGTCGCTGGTCATTCACTTCACCTCCAGACGAGTGGGGTGCACCACCATTGTGCCCGCCTCCTCCGCCGTCAGCACGCGGTCAGCACGCGGTCAGCGGCTGTAAGCGTAGAAGCCCTTCTTGGTCTTGCGGCCGAGCTGGCCCGAGGTCACCAGGCGTCGCAGGAGCGGCACCGCCGCGTAGTTGGGATCGCGGTACTCCTCGTAGAGCGCATCGAGGATGGAAAGCGAAGTGTCGAGCCCGACGAGGTCGAGCAGCGCGAACGGGCCCATCGGGAACCCGCACCCCCCCTTCATGGCGGAGTCGATGCCCTCCCGGGTGGCCACACCCTGCTCGAGGAGGCGCACCGCGTTGTTGAGGTAGGGGAAGAGGAGCGCGTTCACGATGAATCCCGCCTGGTCCTTCACCTCGACGGCGTCCTTGCCGCAGGCGCCGGCGAAGGAGACCGCGGCGGCGAGGGTGGCATCGCTCGCCGTGATGGGCCGCACGACCTCGACGAGCGCCATGGCCGGCGCGGGGTTGAAGAAGTGGATGCCGCACACCAGGTCGGGCCGCCCCGTCGCCATCGCCATCTCGACCACCGCCAGGGTGGAGGTGTTGGTGGCGAGGATGGTCTCGGGCTTGCAGATGCTGTCGAGCTCGGCGAAGAGGTCCTTCTTCACGGAGAGGTCCTCCACGACCGACTCGATCACCAGGTCGACGTCGACCAGCTCACCCAGGTGCGTCGTGGCGTGCACGCGCCCGGAGATCTCGGCCGCCTCGGAGTCGGTCCGCTTGCCCTTCTCCACCTGCTTGGCGAGCGACTTCGCGAGCGTGGCCACCATGGCGTCGGCGCTCGCCTGGCTGCGGCTGCGCAGCACCACCTCGTGCCCGGTCGCGGCCGCCACCTCGGCGATGCCCGAGCCCATGATTCCCGAACCGACGATTCCCACCCGTGTGATCGACATGGGTACCAAGGCTACCGGCCGGTAACCAGAGCCGTCGAAGCCGGGCCACCGCCGCCCGGCGTGCAAGAGTGGCGCCATGGACACGACCGGCACGCTGGCCCTGGTCGGGGGCGACGAGTGGACCGAGGGCTGTACCTTCGACACCACGCTGCTGGCGGCGTCGGGCGGGGCGGACGTGCTCGTCCTGCCGACTGCAGCCGCCTACCAGCACCCGGAGCGGGTGGTGCTCCGGGCGGCCGAGTGGTTCGGGCCGATGGGGGGCCAGGTCGAGGGGCTGATGGTGGTGGACCGGGCCTCGGCCGATGACCCGGGCATGGCGGCCGCGTTGGCCGGTGCCCGCTTCATCTACCTGGCCGGGGGCTCGGCCCTGCACCTGCGCGCCGTGCTCAAGAAGTCGGCGGTCTTCGAGGCGCTCCGGCGGGCCTACGCGGGCGGCGCCGTGGTCGCCGGGGCGGGGGCCGGGGGCATGGTGCTCACCGACCCCATGGTCGACCCCCGCGGCGGTGCGCTGACCCTCGGACTGGGGCTGGTCGACAACCTCACGGTCGTCCCCCACTTCGGCGACGAGCACGACGACGCCCACGGCCAGAAGCTCGAG
The DNA here is from genome assembly GCA_049514295.1 of Acidimicrobiales bacterium. Taxonomy (GTDB): domain Bacteria; phylum Actinomycetota; class Acidimicrobiia; order Acidimicrobiales; family RAAP-2; genus Bog-473. The sequence continues at coordinate 835 of JBEKVF010000507.1, read as the reverse complement.
CGCACGGTGGCGATGGCGCCGGCGGCGCTGCCGGTGGTCGCCCTTCCGGCGCGCACCGCGCTGATCAGGGAAGGCGGAGGGGCCTGGCGCTCCGAGGGTGCGGGGACACCGGTCGTCTTCGTCGGGGGTGCGCAGACCGATGGTCTCGGCGCGCTGAAGGGCTGAGGCCCCGGGCCGTCAGTCCTTCTCTTCGATGGTGACGCTCTGAATCACGGCCTGCTCGGTCGGGGTGCCGGAGCGGGTGCCGATGGCGTCGATGGTCTCGATCACATCGAGCCCGCTCACGACCTCGCCGAAGTGCGAGTAGAGCGGCGGCAAGCGGACCCCGTCGGGGCCGCTGATGACGAAGAACTGGCTGCCGTTGGTGTTCGGCCCTGAGTTGGCCATGGCGAGCGACCCCAGCTTGTAGCGGCCAGGCTCCGGCAGCTCGTCGGCGAAGCGGTAGCCCGGCCCGCCCGAGCCTGTCCCGGTCGGGTCGCCGCCCTGGAGGACGAAGCCCGGGATGATGCGGTGGAACACGACGCCGTCGTAGTAGTGGTAGCGGGCCAGGAAGACGAAGTTGTTGACCGCCTTCGGTGCGGACAGGGGATCGAGGGCGATGACCATCGTGCCGTGGGACGTGACCATGGTGGCCACGTAGCGCTTGTTCGTGTCGATGAACATCGGCGGCTCCTCGTCGAACTTGCGCTGCTGGGGGCTCGAGCCGTCGACGGCGGGTGCGGTGGGGGTGGCCATGGTCTGTGCCTGCCTAACTGTTGATGGTGACGGAGATGATGCGCTGGGTCACGTCGGGCGGGACGCCGTTGGCCGAGGGGCTGCTGTTGCCCTGCTCGTT
>JBEKVF010000506.1:0-13623 GCA_049514295.1 Acidimicrobiales bacterium | reverse complement strand
GAGCCGACGTTGACCATCGGCTCTATCGCGAACACGTTGCCGGTCTTGAGGGTGGGGCCCCGGGTGCCCGGCCAGTAGTTCGGCACCTGGGGTTGCTCGTGCATGGCCGTCCCGATGGCGTGACCGACGTACTCGCGCACGACGCTGAAGCCGGCCGCCTCGGCCACCTTCTGGACCGCCCGGCCCACCTCGTTGAGGGCGTTGCCCTTGGTGAGCTGCTCGATCCCGGCCCACAGGCTGCGCTCGGTCACCTCGAGCAGCTTCTGTGCCACCTGGGAGATGGTCCCGATGCCCATGGTGAAGGCGGCGTCGCCGTGGTAGCCCTCGATGATGGCCCCGCAGTCGATGGAGAGGATGTCCCCCTCTTCGAGCACGTAGCCGCCCGGGATCCCGTGCACGATCATGGAGTTGGGCGAGGTGCAGATGACCGCCGGGAAGCCGTGGTAGCCGAGGAAGTTCGAGGCAGCGCCCCGGCGCTCCAGGACGTCACTGGCCACCTTGTCGAGGTCCAGGGTGGTGACACCCGGCTTGGCGGCGGCGCGGGTCGCCTCGTGCATCTCGGCCACGACCTTGCCGGCGCGGCGCATCTTGGCCAACTCGGCCTCGTTGCGCCTCACTGGTCGCCTCGGTCCTTCTTCTGCTGCTGCCGCAGCGTGTCGATGGCCCCCACCACGCGCCGGGTCACGGCGTCGGGCGAGCCGGTGCCGTTGATCTCAGACAGGAGGCGTCGCTCCTTGTACCAGTTGAGCAGCGGCGTGGTCTCCTCCTCGTAGAGGTTCAGCCTGCGCCCAATGGCCTCCTCGGTGTCGTCCTCGCGCTGGACCACCTCACCGCCGCACACGTCGCAGGTCCAGTTCACGAGCGGCGGGGCCGCCGTCGAGTAGTTGGCGCCGCAGTCAACGCAGACCCGGCGCGAGGCCAGGCGCTTCATGACCAGGGGCGTGGGGACCTGCAGGTCGATCACCAGGTCGAGGCCGAACGGATCGACGATCTTCTCGAGCGATTCGGCCTGCCCAGTTGTGCGGGGGCATCCGTCGAGCACGAAGCCGCGCCCGGTGGTGTCACGCTCGGACAGCCGGGCGCCCACCATCTCCATGACCATGTCGTCGGGGATGAGCTCGCCCTGCTCCATGAGCGACTGGGCGCGTTGACCGAGCGGGGTGCGCGACTTCACCTCGCTGCGCAGCATGTCCCCCGTCGAGACGTGCGGCACGACGTAGTGATGCGAGAGGCGGACGCACTGCGTCCCCTTGCCGGCCCCCTGCTTGCCGAGGACCACGAGCCTGACCCCGGGGATCACAAGCGCCTACTTGAGGAAGCCCTCGTAGTTGCGCATCATCAGCTGGCTATCGATCTGGCGCATGGTCTCGAGGGCGACACCCACCGAGATGAGGAGGGTCGTCCCGTAGAACGGGAACCGGTTGAGGTGCCAGAGCGCCATGAGCAGCGAGGGCACGACGGCCACGGAGCCCAGGAAGAGCGCCCCGACGACGGTGATGCGGCTGAGGATGTGCGCGAAGTACCGCTCGGTGGGGGGCCCCGGCCGGATGCCCGGGACGAAGCCGCCCTGCTTGCGGATCAGGTCGGCCTGCTGATGCGGGTCGAAGGCGACGTACACGTAGAAGAAGGTGAACATCACGATGAGCAGGAAGTACGCCGCGATGTAGAAGAAGCTCGTCGGCGTCAGGCTGTTGCGCACGAAGTTCTGGAACCAGTTCCACGGGATGACGTTGGAGAGCAGGACCGGGATGTAGAGCACGGAGCTGGCGAAGATGATCGGGATCACGCCGGACTGGTTCACCTTCAACGGGATGTAGGTGGAGCTGCCCCCGTACATTCGCCGGCCCACAACCCGGCGGGCGAACGTCACGGGGATACGGCGCTGGCCCTGGTCCATGAAGACGATGACCACCAGCAATATGAGGGAGACGATGATGATGATGGTGAACTTGGAGATCCCGCCCTCCTCGTAAATGGCCTTGAACCCGGTGGGGATGGCGGCCACCACGTTGGCGAAGATCAGGATCGACATGCCCTGGCCGATGCCGCGCTGGGTGATGAGCTCGGCCAGCCACATGACGAAGGCGGTGCCCGCGGTAAGGATCAGCACCATGAAGAGGGCGAGAGGCCAGGTGAAGCTGGGGATGAGGTCGACGCTCGTGCCGAGCAGGGCGGAGTCGTGGCCGTGGAAGGCGTAGACGAGGCCCGAGGACTGCATGACGGCCAGTGCGACGGTGAGGTAGCGGGTGGTCTGGGTGATCTTCTTCTGGCCGACCGCGCCCTGGTCCCGCCACTCCTCGAGCTTGGGGATCACCGTCGAGAGCAGCTGGATGATGATGGAGCTCGTGATGTAGGGCATGACGCCCAGCCCGAAGACGGCCAGGCGCACCAGGGCGCCCCCGCTGAAGAGGTTCAGGAACCCGAGCACGCCCGACGCCGAGGCCGAGCTCTCGAGGCCCTGCAGCCGGGACCAGTTGACGCCGGGCACCGGGACGTTGGCCCCGATCTGGTACAGGGCGATGACGGCGAGCGTGAAGATGACCTTGTTGCGAAGGTCGGGAACCCTGAAGATGTTGGCGAGCCGGGAGAGCATGGCCCTTCCTCTAGTCGAGTCCCGGTGTGGTCACTAGCGGTTCATCAGGGCATTGCCCGAGGCGGGCGGTCGCCCGTGGGCGAAGGGCAGCGGCACCCGCTCGACGCTACCCCCGGCGGCGGTGATGGCCGCCTCGGCCGCCTTCGAGAACGCATGGGCCGAGACCCGGACGGGACGGGTCAGCGAGCCCTGGCCGAGAACCTTCACCAGGGCCTTCGGGCGCACCAGACCGGCGTCCACCAGGGTCTGCACGGTGACCTCGTCGGACCCGAGCGCGTCCAGGGCACCCAGGTTGACCGGGGTGTACTCGACGCGGAACGGGTTGGTGAAACCCTTCAGCTTGGGGATGCGCTGCATGAGGGGGAGTTGGCCACCCTCGAAGCCGACCGGCACGGTGCTGCGGGCCTTCTGCCCCTTCATGCCCCGGCCTGCCGTCTTGTGGCCCTTGCCCCCGGTGCCGCGGCCGACCCGTCGCTTGGGCGTGGTGGCACCCTTGGGCGGTGCCAGATCGTGGAGCTTCACTTCGACACCTCCTCGACACTGATCAGGTGCGGCACGCGGGCCAGCATCCCTCTGATTTCGGGGCGGTCGGGCAGCTCGTTGGACTGCCCGATGCCGCGCAGGCCCAGCGCCCGCAGCGTGCCGCGGTGCTTGGGCTTGGTGCCGATGGCCGAGCGCGTCTGCGTGACGAGCAGACGGGACTCCTCCGACGCCTTCTTGGTGCTGGCACTGGGCCCCATCGTCAGCGCGCCTCCCCCGCGTACAGGTCGGTCTCGCGCTTGCGCTCCCGATAGGCACGCAGGACCCCGCCGGGCGTCACCTCGTCAGCGGACTTGCCGCGCAGCGCCGCGACGTCGTCGGGGCGCCGCAGCTGCTTGAGCCCGGCGATGGTGGCGTGGGCCACGTTGATCCCGTTCGACGAGCCCAGCGACTTGGCCAGGATGTCGCGGATGCCGGCCATCTCGAGGATGTGGCGCGCCGCGCCGCCGGCGATGACGCCGGTCCCGGGTGCGGCCGGCTTGAGCAGGACCCGGCCGGCACCGCTCTCGCCGATGACGGGGTGGACGATGGTGCTGCCGGCCAGCGGCACGTCGAAGAGGTTCTTGCGTGCCTCCTCGATCCCCTTCTGGACCGCCAGACCGGCCTCCTTGGCCTTGCCGTAGCCGAGGCCGACCTTGCCGTTGCCGTCGCCGACCACCATGAGCGCGGCGAACGAGAACCGCCGGCCGCCCTTGACGACCTTGGCCACCCGGTTCACCTTGATGGTGCGCTCTTCGTACTGTGTGTCGACCATGCTCAGAACTCCAGTCCCTCGGCCCGTGCCGCGTCAGCCAGGACGGCGACCCGCCCGTGATAGGCGAAACCCCCCCGGTCGAAGACCACCTTGGTGATTCCCGCAGCCTTGGCCCTCGTGCCGAGCAAGCGCCCGACCGATTCTGCGCCCGTCACGTTACCGCCACCGCCCTTGCCCAGTGACGCACGCAGGTCCGGCTCCACGGAGGAGGCCGCGGCCAGGGTGTGACCGGTGCTGTCGTCGATGAGCTGAGCCGAGATGTGGCGGTTCGACCGATGGACGGCCAGCCGCGGGCACTCGGCCGTGCCGGACACCTTGGTGCGGACCCGATCGTGGCGCCGGAGGCGCAGGCGGGTGCGGTCGCTGGTGCGTGCCATTACTTCGCGGCCTTTCCTGCTTTGCGCAGCACTCGTTCGTTGGCGTAGCGCACGCCCTTGCCCTTGTAGGGCTCGGGCTTGCGCAGCTTGCGGATGTCGGCCGCCACCTGGCCCACCTTCTCCTTGTCGATGCCCTTGACGATCACCCGCGTCGGCACCGGGACCTCGAAGCTGATGCCCTCCGGCGCGTCCACGAGCACCGGGTGCGAGAAGCCCAGCGCCAGTTCAAGCGCGTTGGGGCCCTTGGCCGTGGCGCGGTAGCCCACGCCCACGATCTCGAGCTCCTTGGAGAAGCCGTCGGTGACCCCCGAGACCATGTTGGCCACGAGTGAGCGCGACAGGCCGTGCAGGGCGCGGTGCCGGCGCTCGTCGTCGGGCCGGCTGACCATGAGCGTGTCGCCCTCCTGGGCGACGGTGATCCCCTCGGGGAGCTGGCGCTCCAGGGTGCCCTGGGGGCCCTTCACGCTCACCGTGGCACCGCTCAGGGTGACGGTGACGTTGGACGGGACTGCGATGGGCGAGCGTCCGACGCGCGACATCAGGCCTCCCCTCGGGTCCCGGCGGTGCGGGTCACGGGGCTACCAGACATGGCACAGCACCTCGCCGCCCAGGTGCTTGCGGCGCGCCTCGCGGTCGGTCAGCAGGCCCTGGCTGGTGGAGACGACGGCCACACCCATGCCGCCGAGCACGCGCGGCATGCCGTCGGCCCGGGCGTAAATGCGCAGGCCGGGCTTGGAAACGCGCTTGATCCCGGCGATCGTGCGGGTGCGGTCACCCGAGTACTTCATGGTGATCTCGAGCGTCGTGCCGGGCTTGCCGACGTTGGGCTCGACCTTGTAGCCCGCGATGAAGCCCTCGCGCTCCAGGATGGAGGCGAGCGACTCCTTCAGCTTCGAGCCGGGCATGCGCACCGTGTCGAACATGGCGGAGTTGGCGTTGCGGATCCGCGTGAGCATGTCCGCGATTGGATCGGTCATCGTCATGGCGGCCTACCAGCTCGCCTTCGTGACGCCAGGCACCTCGCCCGCATGCACCATGACGCGCAGGCAGATGCGGCAAAGCCCGAACTTGCGGTAGACGGCCTTCGGCCGCCCACACCGCTGGCACCGGGTGTACCCGCGCACCTTGAATTTGGGGGTGCGCCGCTGCTTTTCGATCAAAGCCTTTTTCGCCATGTTGCTACCGGGTCTCCTGTCGGAACGGAAAGCCGAACGCTGCCAGGAACGCCCGTCCTTCCTCGTTGGTGCGTGCGGTCGTGACGATGGTGATGTCCATGCCGCGGGTCGTGTCGATCTTGTCGTAATCGATCTCGGGGAAGATCAGCTGCTCGGTCACGCCGAACGTGTAGTTGCCGTGCCCGTCGAAGGCGCGGGGCGAGAGGCCCCGGAAGTCGCGGATGCGGGGGATGGCCAGGCTGAGCAGGCGATCGAAGAACTCCCATGCCCGGTCGCCGCGCAGGGTCGCCTTGACCCCGATCGCCTGCCCCTCGCGCAACTTGAAGCCGGCGATCGACTTCTTGGCCCGGGTCACGATCGGCTTCTGGCCGGTGATGACCTCGAGGTCGCGCTGGGCCCCCTCAATGAGCGAGGCCTGCTGGGTGGCGCGGCCGACGCCCATGTTGATCACGATCTTCTCCAGCCGGGGCACCTCCATGACGTTGCCCAGGCCGAGCTCGTCCTTGAGGCTGTCCCGCACCTCGGTGAGGTAGCGCTCCTTGAGCCGGGGGCGCGCCGGCGCCATCACGGTGCTCACAGGCCTGCCCCGCACTTCTTGCAGATGCGCACCTTCTCGCCGTCGTCCTCGATTCGGAAGCCGGCGCGGGTGGGCTTGTCGCAACTCTTGCAGACCAGGGCCACCGTCGAGACGTGGACGGGCATGAACTTGTCGATGACGCCGCCCTGCTGGGTGGCGCGCGTCGGCTTGGCGTGGCGCTTGGCCACGTTCACCCCTTCGAGGATGACACGCTCCCGGGACGGGATGGCGCGCACGACCTCGGCCTTCTTGCCCTTGTCCTTGCCGGACAGGACGATCACCTGATCTCCCTTGTGGATTCGCATTTAGAGCACCTCCGGGGCCAGCGACACAATGCGCATGAACCTCTTGTCGCGCAGCTCGCGGCCGACGGGGCCGAAAATGCGGGTCCCGCGCGGCTGCTGCTGGTCGTTGATGAGGACGGCGGCGTTCTCGTCGAAGCGGATGTAGCTCCCGTCCGGGCGCCGCTTCTCCTTCTTCGTGCGCACGACGACGCACTTGACGACATCGCCCTTCTTGACGGCGGCACCGGGGATGGCGTCCTTGACCGTGGCCACGAACACATCGCCGATGCTGGCGTAGCGGCGGCGCGAGCCACCGAGCACGCGGATGCAGAGCACCTCGCGCGCGCCGGAGTTGTCGGCCACCCTGAGCCGGGATTCCTGCTGGATCATCTCGCCCGCTCCACGACCTCGGTCAGGCGCCAGCGCTTGAGCTTGGAGAGGGGACGGGTCTCCTGCACCCGGACCCGGTCCCCCACCTTGGCGCTGTCCTGCGCATCGTGCACGTAGAGCTTCTTGGTGCGCTGCACGGTCTTGCCGTACTTGGGGTGGCGCACCCGCTCCACGACGGCCACCACCACGGTCGAGGACATGGCGTCGGAAACGACGATCCCCTCGCGCACCTTGCGGGGGGTTGGCGCGTGGGCCGTCCTCCTCCGGCTCGGGCGTGCTCGCTGAGGGAGCAGGCACGGGCGCCCCCGCCGGAGCGTCCGCGACCGGCAGCTCCGCCGCGGCCTCGGCCGCGACGGCGTCGAGCGCCTTCGCGGCGTCCTCGGCGGCAGCCTTGGCCTCTTCTGTGGCCGCTTCGTTGTCTGGGGTCTCGTCGGCCATCAGGCCTCATCCTCTTCGTCGTCGTCCAGGTGGTCGTGTTCGTGCAGATCGAGTGGTTCGGCTTCCGCCTCGGCGGCCGCAACTCTGGCGGCAGCCTTCTCCTCCCGCTCGGCGTCCTCTGCGGCGAGCTTCGCCCGGGCCGCCTCGTGCTCCGCCGCCGTCGGGGCCACGTAGGCGCCCTCGGCCTCGAGGATCTCGCGGCCCCGCAGCACGGTCAGCATGCGGGCCACCTCGCGGCGGACCTGCCCGATGCGGGACGGGTTGTCGAGCTGTCCCGTGGCGAGCTGGAAGCGCAGGTTGAAGAGCTCGCGGCGCGACTCGCCCAGTCGGGCGGACAGCTCGTCGCCGTCGAGCATGGCGAGGTCGTGGGCGGTCGGCATCAGATCGCCACTTCCGCGTGGCCGTGGGTCCCGGGGCGCACCACGAAGCGGGCCTTGAAGGGCAGCTTCTGAATGGCGCGCTCCATGGCGGCACGGGCCAGCTCCTCGTCGACGCCGGCCAGCTCGAAGAGAACCCGGCCAGGGTGGACGACGGCGACCCACAGCTCGGGGTTGCCCTTGCCCGATCCCATGCGCGTCTCGGCCGGCTTCTGGGTGATCGGCTTGTCCGGGAAGACCCGGATCCAGACCTTCCCGCCACGCTTGACGTGGCGGGTCATGGCAATACGGGCGGCCTCGATCTGACGCGCCGTGAGCCAGCCGGGCTCGAGCGCCTGAATCCCGAAGTCGCCGAACGTCACGGACGTGCCACCCTTGGCGGCCCCGGTGAGGCGGCCCCGCTGCGTCTTGCGGTGCTTGACCTTCTTGGGCATCAACATTTCAGTCCGACTCCTTGCGGAAGTGCGGCGCCTCGTGGTGCTGGTGACGGTTCTGGCGCTCCATCTCCTCGTCCTGGGTGAGCTGGCGCTCCAGGTCGTCGGGCTCGGTCGGCGAGGGCAGCAGGTCGGCCACCTCGGCCTCCGCCTCCTCGACCTCGGCCTCCGCCTCCTCGACCTCGGCCTCGGCCTCGACCTCGGCCTCGTTCTCGGGAGCGGCTTCGGTGACGGCTTCGATGACGGCATGGGCATCGGCATCGGCGCCGTCGACGAGCACCTCGACCAGCTCCTCCTCCGCGGCACCGTTGGCGGTCGCGACCTCCTGCTCCTCCTCCGTCGCGAAGGTCTCGGCGCGGCGGCGCCCACCACCGGCGGTGATGAGGCGGCGGGGGCCGCTCTGGCCCGACGTCTCGCCGACGGCCATGGCGGCCTCGCGGGTGATCTTGTCCTCGATGGAGACCTTGTAGGGCAGGATGTCACCCTTGTAGATCCACACCTTCACACCGACCCGCCCCGATGTGGTGCGGGCCTCACGGAAGCCGTAGTCGATGTCGGCCCGGAGGGTGTGCAGGGGCACGCGGCCCTCGCGGTACTGCTCCTTGCGGGACATCTCGGAGCCGCCGAGGCGGCCCGAGCACTGCACCTTGATGCCCTGGGCGCCGGCCTTCTGCACCGTCTGGATGGCGCGCTTCATGGCGCGCCGGAAGGCGACCCGGCGCACCAGCTGGTCGCAGATGCCCTGGGCGATCAGCGCCGCGTCGAGCTCGGGCTGCTTGATCTCCTGGATGTTGAGCTGGATCCGGTTCTGGAGACCGGTGATCTCCTCGAGCTTCTTCTTGAGCCGGTCGGCCTCGGCGCCGCGGCGGCCGATGACGATGCCAGGCCGAGCCGTATGGATGTCGACGCGCAGGCGGTCGCGCGTGCGCTCCACCTCGATGCGGCTGACGGCGGCCGCCTCGAGCTGCGTCATCAGGTAGTCGCGGATCTTCCAGTCCTCGACCACGAACTCGCGGTAGTGACGCTCCTCGAACCAGCGGGACTTCCAGTCCGTCGTGATCCCGAGCCGGAACCCGTAGGGGTTTACCTTCTGGCCCATTTACTCGTCGCCCTTCTCGTCCTCGTCGGCAGCGGCCGACTCTCCGTCGCCTGCTGAGTCCTCGACGACGTCGTCCTCGTCGATGCCGCCGTCCACCGTGTCCGCCTCGGTCACCTCGGGCTCGGCTTCGTTCACCGCGGCCTCGGCGAGCGCCTGGTCGGTGATGTCCTCGTCGTCCTCTGCTTCCTCAGCTGCCGCCTTTTCCGCCTCCGTCGCGGCCTGGGCGGCGCGGCGGCGCGACAGCCGGCCGGACAGGTCGGCCCGGCGCCGTGAGGCGTCGACCCGGCGGGACCGGTTGGCGCTGACGGCCTCCATGCGGCGGCGGCGCAGCTCGAGCTTGTCGGCGGGGAGCCGGCTCACGATGATGGTGATGTGGCAGGTCCGCTTGCGGATCCTCGTGGCCCGCCCGCGGGCCCGGGGCCGCCAGCGCTTCATGGTCGCGCCCTCGTCGGCGTAGCAGGCCGAGACGTACAGTTCCTCGGGGTTCTGCTGGTCGTTGTGCGCGGCGTTGGCCACGGCCGAGGCGAGGACCTTTCCGATGATCTCGGCCGCCTCGCGCTCGGTGCCGGTCAGGATCTCGGCGGCCGTCTGCACGTCCTGGCCGCGGATCAGGTCGAGAACCTGCCGTGCCTTCGAGGCCGACATGCCGCAGTAGCGGTGCACCGCCCGCGTCCCGGGGCGCTCGTTGGTCTTGGTTGCCGTCATCGACGGGCTCCCCGCTCCTGGCCCGCGTGGTAGCGGAACGTCCGGGTCGGGGCGAACTCGCCCAGCTTGTGCCCGACCATCGACTCGGTCACGTAGACCGGCACGTGGCGACGGCCGTCGTGCACGGCAATGGTGTGCCCGACCATGTCCGGGATGATGGTGGAGCGGCGAGACCAGGTCTTGATGACCTTCTTGTCCCCGCTCGAGTTCAGGACGTCCACCTTCTTCAGCAGGTGGTCATCGACGAAGGGTCCCTTCTTCAGGCTACGCGGCATGGTTCCTCACCCTTCGCCTACCGCCGCGCGCCGCGAGTACGGCGCCGGCGCACGATCATCGAATTGGACTTCTTGTTGCGGGACCGGGTCCGGCCCTCGGGCTTGCCCCACGGGGAGACCGGGTGGCGGCCACCGGAGGACTTGCCCTCGCCACCCCCGAGCGGATGGTCGACCGGGTTCATGGCCACGCCCCGCGTCTGCGGCCGCTTGCCCTTCCAGCGGTTGCGGCCGGCCTTGCCCACCTTGATCAGCTCGGCCTCGGCGTTGCTGACCACGCCCAGCGTGCCCCGGCAGTCGATGGACACTCGCCGCATCTCAGTCGAGGGGAGCCGCAGGGTGGCGAAGGCGCCCTCCTTGGCCACGAGCTGGATACTCATGCCGGCGCCGCGGGCCATTTTGCCGCCGCCACCGGGACGCAGCTCGACGTTGTGGATGACCGAACCGACCGGGATGTAGCGCAAGGGCAGTGCGTTGCCGGGCCTGATGTCCGCGCCCTGGCCGCTCTGGAGCTTGTCGCCCACCTTCACCCCGGCCGGCGCCAGGATGTAGCGCTTCTCGCCGTCCGCGTAGTGCAGGAGGGCGATGCGCGCGTTGCGGTTGGGGTCGTACTCGATCGTCGCCACCTTGGCCGGGATTCCGTCCTTGTTGCGACGGAAGTCGATGATCCGGTACTGCTGCTTGTGGCCGCCGCCGCGGTGGCGCGACGTCTTGCGCCCGTGGTTGTTGCGCCCCCCACTCTGCGGGTTGGGCGCGAGCAGCGACTTCTCGGGGCGGTCGCGGGTGATCTCGGAGAAGTCCGAGACGGTCTGGAAGCGACGACCGGGGCTGGTGGGCTTACGTGAGCGAAGTGGCATGAGATTCCCTGATCAGCGCTCGAAGAGGTCGATGGAGTCGTCGGGGTGGAGCGTCACGATGGCGCGCTTGGTGTCGGGGCGCTTGCCCTTCACGTTGGTGCGCCGGTTGCGCGTGGCCTTCCCCTTGCGGTTGAGCGTGTTGACGTTGGTGACCCGTACGCCGAAGGCCTGCTCGACGGCGTGGCGCACCTCGATCTTGGTGGCGCGGGGGTCCACGATGAAGACGTAGACGCTCTTGTCCATGAGCGCGTAGCTCTTTTCGGACACCACGGGGCGGATCAGCACGGACATGGCGTCACGCATCGGCGTCGGCCTCCTCGGACCCGTCCTCCGTCGATGCGTCGGTGTCGGCGACAACCGCCGCCTTGGCCGCCTTCGCCGCCTTCGCGGGCTTCTCGGCCTTCGCAGGCTTGTCCGCCTTCTCGGCCTTCTCGGCCGCCTCGACCGGTTCGGCCTCCTCCACCACGTGCGTCCCGGAGAAGTCCGAGACCGCCGTGGGCAGGGTGCGATCCGAGAAGAGCAGCCAGTCGGCCCGCAGGATGTCGTGGGCCGAGAGCTCCCCGAAGGTCGTCGTCTGCGCCTCGGGCAGGTTGGCGAAGGAGCGCTCCACGTCGACCTCGTCGTGGGCCAGGACGACGAGCACGCTGCCGGTCAGCTTGAGCTTGCGCAGAATGGTGACGGCGTCCTTGGTCCTGGGTTCCTCGATCTTCCAGTCGTCGATGAGGGCGATGCGCCCGATGTCGGCGCGGTCGCTGAGGGCCGAGAGGAGGGCGAGGCGCACCATCTTCTTGGGGGTCCGTTGCGCGTAGCTGCGCGGCTTGGGCCCGAGCGCCACGCCACCGCCGCTCATGGAGGGCGAGCGGCTGCTGCCCTGGCGGGCCCGGCCGGTGCCCTTCTGGCGGAAGGGCTTGGCGCCGCCGCCGCGTACCTCGGCCCTCGTCAGGGTGGACTGGGTGCCGGCCCGGCTGGCGGCCAGCTGGGCGGTGACCACCTGATGCAGCACGGCGCGGTTGGGCTCGAGGCCGAAGATGGTCGGCTCCAGCTCCACCGGGCCGAGGTCGTGGCCGGCCGCGTTGCGCCTGGTCACGCTTCGGGTGACCGGCTCCGGGCGCTCCTTCTCAATCGTGTGGCGCAGCACGGTGCCCGTGCGCACGCTCCCCGTGGCGGTCACGGTCATCGCGACCTCCCGGCCTTGCTCGGGGTCTTGACCGAGTTGCGCAGCACCACGACGCTGCCCCGGGCCCCGGGCACGGCGCCCTTGACGAGCACCAGCTCGCGCTCGGCGTCGGCCGAGACGACCTCGAGGTTCAGCGCTGTCACCTGGTTGCCGCCCATCTGCCCCGCCATGCGGGTGCCCTTGAAGACACGCGACGGCGTGGCGCAGGCGCCGATGGAGCCCGGGACTCGGTGGCTGCGGTGGTTACCGTGCGACGCGCCCTGGCCCTTGAAGTTGTGCCGCTTCATGCCGCCGGCGAAGCCCTTGCCCTTGCTGACCGCGATGGCGTCGACCCGCTCGCCGGCCTCCCAGAGGTCGGCGGCCAGCTCCTGGCCGACCGCGTAGTCGGCCACGTCGTCGAGCCGGAGCTCGACCAGGGCGCGCCCGGGGTTCACACCGGCCTTGGCGTAGTGCCCGATCTGCGGCTTGGTGAGGGTGGAGTTGCGCCGGAAGCCCCAGGTCACCTGCAGGGCGGAGTAGCCGTCGGTCTCGGGCGTCTTGACCTGGACCACGCGCACGGGCGCGACCTTCAGCACCGTCACCGGTACGGCGCGGTTCTGGTCGTCCCAGACCTGGGTCATGCCGACTTTTTCGCCGACGATCGCCTTGCTTGCCACGTGTCCTCTCCCTGCGCTGGTGTCCCGTGCGCATGCCAACGCTCCGCCCGGGAATCCCGAGCGGAGCGCTCGAATTGTTCGGCGTGAGGTCCCGGCCGGAGCCGGCGATCACGCACGTCTGTTGTCTTTTGCAGCACCGGGGTGCCACTGCGCCGCCTCTGAGCAGCCGAAATCGGCGGCTCGCGACGTTACACCATGGGCCGCCCCCCTGCCAGGCGTCCGGGCAGGTGGGCGGGGCCGTCCGGCCGTCAGGCCGTCTGGATCTTGATCTCGATGTCCACGCCGGCCGGGAGGTCGAGCCGCTGGAGCGAGTCGACCGTCTTGGGCGTGTGCTCGACGATGTCGACCAGGCGCTTGTGGACCCGCATCTCGAAGTGCTCGCGGGAGTCCTTGTACTTGTGGGGCGACCGGATCACCGTGTAGCGGTGCTTGTCGGTCGGCAACGGGACCGGCCCGAGCACCTTGGCCTGGGTCCGGAGGACCGTCTGGACGATCTTCTCCGTCGACTGGTCGAGGATCTCGTGGTCGTAGGCCTTCAGCCTGATGCGGATCTTCTGCTTCGGGCCGTCGGCCATGGTCTTGGTGCCTGCTCTCGTTCGCTTCGGGTCGTGACTACTTGAGGATCTCGTCGACGACGCCGGAGGCGACGGTGCGGCCACCCTCACGGATGGCGAAGCGGAGGCCCTTGTCCATGGCGATGGGCTTGCCCAGCTCGACCGTCATCTTCGTGTTGTCGCCCGGCATGACCATCTCGGTGCCCTCGGGCAGCGTGATGGTGCCCGTCACGTCCGTGGTCCGGAAGTAGAACTGCGGGCGGTAGTTGGTGAAGAACGGCTTGTGGCGGCCGCCCTCCTCCTTGTTCAGGACGTAGACCTCGGCGGTGAACTGGGTGTGCGGGGTGATGGAGCCGGGCTTGCA
>JBEKVF010000505.1:0-3073 GCA_049514295.1 Acidimicrobiales bacterium | reverse complement strand
TTCACGAGCGAGTACATCTACGATCTCTCGGACGTGCAGGTCCCGGGGACGCCGGCCGGCAAGCACCTGGGCCAGCTGATAGCGACCGCGACCCTGTGGACCACCTCGGACTCGCTGCGCGCGATCGAGGACGTGCAGACACTGATGAACGACCCGAACAAGGCCTCGGTGTTGCACAACCTCTCGAAGGAGGAGGCCCAACTGGCCACGGACCGCCAGACCGCCATCTCTCAGGAAGATGCAGCGGATCGAGCGCTCGACACCCACCTTCAGCCCGTCGACCTTCCGGCCATTTCCGGTACGAGCACCGGCTGAGGTCAGTCAGGGGGTCGGCGCTGCTCCGCCGCGTGTCCCCGCCACCGGCGGCATACCCCGCCGCCTCTCGGCCCTCGCGAGGGCCAGGAGTTCGGTATCGGGGTCCTCGTCGGTCTTGAGCCACATGAGGGCGTTCCAGAAGATCACCGGCACGAAGGACAGGGCGGCCACGAACCAGACCACCGCCGACGCGATCTGCTGGTCCGCACCGGAGCTGAGGCCTCCGGCGACATGCTGGAAGTTCCGGTAGAAGTCGTGGTTGGAGAGGCCGACCACGTAGGCAAGGATCCAGAAGGCCCACATCGCGAACGCCGCCAGCACGGCCCGCCGCAGATAGCTAGAGCGGGGTACCAGCGGCGGCGATTCCACCAGTTCGAGCCAGAGTCCAACACCGAAGACGAGGAGGCTGACGCCCTCCAGCGGCACCATCCAGGCGTGCTGCGCCGCCGCGGTGACCGCACTGGGTGCGTGCCAGGCCACGACGACGCAGAGGTCGGCGGCAATGAAGGCCAGTGACCAGGGGAGCTCCCGGTGCCGGCGCCGTCGCTCGGCCATTCGGTCGACGATCCGCTCGGGCTCGTCGGGCACGCCGTTGCCGGCGAGTTTCAGGAGACGCCACGGGGCACCGACCGTGACGAGAGCGGGAAGCACCATGGCCAGGAGCGAGAACTGGAGCGCCGCGCCGTATTCCCAGTGCCGGGCCGTACTGGAGAGAGGCGGCACGAGCACCACCACGGCGATGACGACGGCAGCCAGCAGGTACCAGACTCGCCACCGTTCGGCCTGCTCACGGGGCCGCACGGTGGCGGCCCCGCTGGTCATCTCGTCGGGCGGCGCTGGAAGAAGCCCCAGAGGAGCACGACGCAGAGCACCCCGAGGGGAATGGCGAACGTGAGTGCCTGGGTGGCGGCAATGTCGGATGCTGTGATCACGAGTTCACCCTTCCCGGGTCAGATGACGTAGAACAATACCCAAAAGAGCGTCGCCACGACGGCGACGAATCCCCAGAAGTACGTGCACCCGTTGAGGTTGGCCCGGAAGAGGCGCGCCACGGGCAGGGTGGAGCTCGGCACCCCTCCGTCCTGGGCCATCGCACGACGGAGCCGGATCTCCCGCGCCAGGATGGTCTCGATCCAGTAGGTCCCGGACAGCACGAGGGCGATGTTCAGTGCGCCCCAGGCGATGAAGCAGGAGGCGTAGCCGCTCGATCCTGGGAAAAAGGGCAGGTCCGTCAACTGCCAGACCTGGAGCCCGATGACCACGAGTCCCCCGAGGACGGCTGTCCAGCCGGCCACCTGCCAGTCCAGGGACTCGTTGTTGCGGAACCGTCGCTCGCCGAAGTTGACCAGGAGGGCGCTGGCCACGGTGAGGGCGAAAATGGCTGCCCCGGCCGCCGTCGGCGCGGTGATTCCCTTCGGACGCCAGAGATTCTCGTTGTTGGCCGAGCGGAGGTAGAAGTACGCGAAGGCCAGTGCGGCGAAGACGAAGGCCCAGATGCCGATCAGGAGCCGACCGCCGGTCCAGAGGGCACCCTCCTGGGCCCGGAGCTCGAACGCGATCTCCTCCGGCGTCTCCCTGAGTTGGACGAAGCTCTCGAACTGCTGGTTGTCGACCGAGTTGTTTGCCATCACCTATGCCCTCACAGTATTGGGGGTCGCGGATCGCCGTCGCCCTCCACCCCGGTCCCGAGTTCGTCATGACCGACGGCCCCCGCAGGGGCGACTGCAGACATCGCCATTCCCAGATCGGCGACCGGCGCCGCATCGGGCTCCCCGTAGTGGTACGGGTCGTTCAGCACGACTGGGATGTGCTCGAAGTTGAACCACGGGACCGGCGTCGGCGTCTGCCACTCCAGGCCGAGCGAGTTCCACGGGTTCGGCGGCGCCTCGTGTGGGGTCAGGTAGACCGACCAGACGAAGTTGATGATGAAGAAGAAGAACGACGCGCCGAGGAAGTAGGCGCTGATGCTCGAGATGTCGTTCAGCGTCTGGAGGTTCGAGGCGTACTCGAACACACGCCGAGGTTGGCCGAGGAGCCCCACCAGGAAGAGTGGGAAGAACGTGCAGTTGAAGAAGATGAAGAACGTCCAGAAGTGCCACTTACCGAGCTTCCGGTTCATGGTCTTCCCGGTGATCTTGGGGAACCAGTAGTAGAACCCCGCGAACATGGCGAAGATGAGGCCACCCATGATCGTGTAGTGGAAGTGCGCCAGCACGAAGAAGCTGCCGTGGACGGTGACGTTCACCGGGACGTCGGAGAGGAACACGCCGGTCACCCCGCCGATGAGGAAGTTGAACAGCATCCCGAGGCAGAAGAGCATGGGGGTGTCGAACCGTATCTTCGCCTTCCAGAGCGTCCCCAGTGTGACGAGGTAGAGGAATCCGGTCGGGATCGAGATGAGCTCCGTCGTGAGCATGAAGAGCGGCCGCATGTCCGGGTTGATGCCGCTCTGGAAGAGGTGGTGTTGCCACACGAAGAAGGACAGGAGCGCGACCCCGAGCATGCCTGCCGCCGCCACCTTGTAGGCGAAGAGGGGTTTGCGGGTGAAGACCGGCATGATCTCCATCACGATCCCGAAGCCCGGGAGGGCCATGATGTACACCTCGGGATGGCCGAAGAACCAGAAGAGGTTCTCCCACAGGAAGCTGCTGCCCCCGTGTTCGTTCACGAAGAACCCAGTCTGGGCCGTGCGGTCCAGGATTCCGAACAGTCCCCCCACCACGAGGGTCGGAGTGGCCAGCGTGAGAAGGGCGCAGGT
>JBEKVF010000504.1:0-4409 GCA_049514295.1 Acidimicrobiales bacterium | reverse complement strand
GAAGCCTCTGCGCGGGCCTCCTTGATGCTCAGCAGGGTCAGGACAGCTTCGATTACGTGCAGGATTTCGGGGCCCGGCTTCCGGCCACGGTCATCGCTACGTTGCTCGGCGTACCACCGTCTGACCGCGAGGACGTCCGCCACCACATTGACGGCCTGTTCCATCTGGAGCCCGGGGTTGGCATGGCCAATGCCGCGTCCGCTCGATCAGCGGTTTGGCTCTTCAACTACATCGCTCAGCAGATTCAGGACCGGGGACAGAAACCGCGGGATGACATGCTCACCGACCTGGTGCAGGCGGAGGTCCTTGGCAGCGATCGCGTGCCGCGGCGCCTCACCCCTCAGGAATGTACGGAGTTCGGGATCCTTATTATCAGTGCTGGCACGGAAACCGTGGCCCGCCTGCTGGGTTGGGCTGGATTGATCCTCGCCGACCATCCTGAGCAGCTGACCGCGCTGGCACAGGACGCATCCCTGATACCCAACGCCATTGAGGAGCTCCTTCGTTACGAGGCTCCGTCACCCGTACAAGGTCGGTGGCTGACCGAAGAAGTCGAACTCCATGGGCATCTCATCCCAGCGAACTCAAAGGTGCTCTTGCTGACGGGTTCAGCGGGGCGCGATGAACGTGTTTATCCCGAAGCGGATCAGTTCGACATTCGCCGCAACTTTCGATTGCACGTCGCATTCGGGTACGGAATCCACTTCTGTCTGGGAGCAGCACTGGCCCGCATGGAAGGCAAAATCGCGCTGGAAGAGACGTTCAAGCGCTACAAGACTTGGACCGTGGACAAGGAGCGCTCCGTTCCTCTCCATACCAGCACCGTGCGCGGCTACCAGAAGCTGCCCATTCGCTTCTAGCGCCGCGGTTCTCAGGCGGGGCATCCCAGTGATGCCTGCGGCGGGTGCCGGGGCAGGATTGGCCCAGGACGGATCGCGTCTACCCTAACGGCACCGATTAGATATAATATATGCAATGACTACCACGCTCGAAGCAGACGCTGGCAAGATCCCTTGGATCGTGGACCTGGACGCGCACGTGGTCGAGCCGCCTGACGTGTGGTCGAGCCGTCTACCAGCCCATTTGCGAGAAGCGGGCCCTCATATCGAGTACATGCCCGGAGGGGTGCCCCGGCTCGAAGGCGCGTCGTACATTGAGGCTCCCGGCACCCACGGCCCGCCGGTTGCCTGGTGGTGTTACGAAGATCATCGGGCTTCGGTCAAGCGCACCATTGCCGCGGCCGGCTTCCCGGCCGAGGAGGTGCTGCTCAAAGGAGTCACCTACGACGAGATGCGCCCAGGTTGTTGGCAATCCAAGGCGCGTCTGGAGGATATGAGCCTCAACGGAGTGCAGGCCCAGCTCTGCTTCCCGAACTACCCCAGATTCTGCGGGCAGCAATTCCTGTGGGGCAAGGACCGCACGCTCGCGCTGTTATGTGTCGAGGCGTACAACGACTGGATGGTGGAGGAATGGTGCGGTTCGAGCAACGGCCGGCTACTGCCGCTGTGCCTGATCCCGCTCTGGGACGTTGATCTCGCCGTCGCTGAAATCACGCGCAATGCGTCGCGCGGTGTACGGGCCGTGGCCTTCAGCGAGCTGCCGACATTCCTGGGACTCCCGAGCATCTACTCGGGCTACTGGGATCCGCTGTTCCGAACCTGCCAGGAGACCGGGACCGTGATCTGCATGCACGTGGGTTCAGGCACCAAGACTCCTCAAACCTCGCCCGACGCACCGGACGCAGTGCCGGCCACCATCCTCTTCGGGAACAGTATTGGCGCGATGTCCGACTTCATGTTCTCCGGCGTGCTCGAGCGCTTCCCGCAGCTCAAGCTGCTTTTCGCGGAATGCCAGATCGGCTGGATCCCCTACCTGCTCGAGCGGGCGGATGATGTGTGGTTGACCCATCGAGGCTGGAGCAACTCCCAGCTGCACTGTCCCGAACCACCATCCACGTATTACTACCGGCAGATCTGGAGTTGCTTCTTCAAGGACCCTGTTGGCATGGAACTTCTCGACCGCGTCGGTCCGCGCAATGTGGTCTTCGAGACTGACTATCCCCACCAAGATGGGACCTGGCCGCACTCTGTGGAAGCGGCAGCTGAGCAATTCGGTCACAAAGCAGCGGAGATCGTGAACCGCTTGGCACGGGGGAATGCCATCGAGTTGCTTGGACTCGACTTCCCGCTGGTGGCGCCGCGCGGGTGAACGGCTAGGCGGTCGCCTTGGCCGCCATCGTCCCCATGTCCACACCTTTGCCGGTTCGCTCGAAACGGCCCTGATCGTACGAGCGGATGGATACATCGTGTCCGGCCGCTTCAGCTCGAAGCGCACTCACCGTGCATCGCTCCCGTGGTCGATGAGCCAGCGGATCGAAGGAGTACCAGCGGCACGCATTTGCCCAGGTGATCTTCTCCAACTCATCGTCCGGAACCCCGGCCGCCACGCCAGCCAGCTCTTCAGGGGCATTTGGCCATGACGAGTCGGAGTGGGGGTAGTCGCACTCCCATGCAATGTTGTCGATCCCGATCTGATGACGAAGCTGGATCCCGATCGGATCCGAAATGAAACAGGTCAGGAAGTGCTCGCGAAACACCTCGCTGGGCAACCTGCCGCCGAAGTCCTGCCCGGTCCACTTGTGGTGCATCTCATAGGTGCGGTCCACCCGGTCAAGAAAGTAGGGAATCCATCCTGTGCCCCCTTCGGACAGGGCGATACGAATGTCTGGGAACGTCTTGATCACGCGAGACCACAGCAGGTCTGCCGCCGCGCTGCAGATGTTCATGGGCTGCAGGGTGATCATCACGTCAACTGGGGCATCCGGAGCCGTCACGGCAAGCTGTCCTGACGAGCCGAGATGGATCGACAACACAACCTCCTCGTCGCACAGCGACTTCCACAGCGGGTCCCACGAGGCGTCATGAAAGCTTGGGTAGTTGAGCGCGGCGGGGTTCTCGGTGAACGTCAACGAGTGGCAGCCTTTGGCGGCCATTCGGCGCACTTCTTCCGCGCAGAGCACGGGATCCCAGAGGATGGGGAGCGCCATCGGGATGAATCGGCCGGGGTACGAGCCGCACCACTCGTCGATGTGCCAGTCGTTGTAGGCACGCAGGACGGCAAGTGCGAGGTCCTTGTCACGACAGGCGGCGAAGAGGCGGGCACTGAAGCCGGGAAAGGAGGGAAAATTCATCGAACCGAGGACTCCGCCGGCATTCATGTCCTTGATGCGCTCATCGACATCGAAACATCCGGGTCGCATCTCCTCGAATGCCGTCGGCTCGATGCCATATTCCTCTCGAGGCCGACCAGCCACGGCGTTCAAACCGATGTTCGGGATGGTGTGCCCATTGAACACCCATACGTCGCTGCCGTCGGGGAGCCTTTTCACACTGGGTGCCCTGTCCTGAAACTTGGCAGGCAATCGGCCCTCGAAGAGGTTGGGCGGCTCGACGAGGTGGTCGTCCACACTGACCATGATCAAGTCGTCGGCGTGCATGGCGCCCCTTCCTGCGTAGGTTCTGAACTGGTGTGAAGGCTATTTGGCATTATTGAACCACAGTGGACCAACGGCATCCGCACGGCCCGTTGCCCAGCGACGAGCAGAAGATCAGTTTCGACAGCGGCCGCAATGATCTCAGTCCTTTCGTGCTCACTCCGCGGGTTCAAAGAGACCCTCGAACTCCAGCTTTGCGTCGCGCACCCGGCCATAAAGCAGCCAGTCCCCTCGGAACATTCCATGCTCATGAGGCGCGGCAGCTATGTGGGTACGCGGTCCACCTGTGGCACTCGGCATGAATCGGATTCTCTCCAGCCCGTCCTTGAGCCCGGGTCCTGAGAGCGTGGGTGCGCGGAAGAGACCCTCAGTCAGCACGCGAGCCGTGTCATACGCCAAGACCGGGATGGCGTTGGGCCACATCGGCGGATCCTCACCATGTCGCTCGACAAACCGGCGATGAAATCCCTCGACCAGCGAGTTGTTCGGGTCGAACTGGTCGATTCCCACCCAGCCCTCGAACTTCTCGAAGCCCATCAAATAGAACATGAAGGACGTCCCCATGATCCGCGGGGGATCCCACGACAATTCGTCCAGCGCCTTGCGCAAGAGACCTTGCGCCGCCAGCATGCCGTAGCCCATGTAGCAGAGGGCATCTGGATTCGACTGCCGAAGGTTGTCCAGGTTCTCCGTCAGATTCGCCGGCTGCTGACTGACGGTCTCGAGCGAGACAATTTTCAGATTGTGCCTGCGGCACTCTTGTCGGAAGAAGCGAAAATATTCTTCGCCATTGGGTGAGACCTCGCTCAACACAGCGACGCGTTCGTACCCGTGACGCGCAAGCCACGCGACGCACAGAGCGGCATCACCGCCACAATCACCATTTCCGAGTCGGAAGCAGTAGTCGCCGGCCAAT
>JBEKVF010000503.1:0-2591 GCA_049514295.1 Acidimicrobiales bacterium | reverse complement strand
AGCGCGCCAGCCCGAAGACCTCGTCGCGGGCGGCGAGTGCCCGGGCCACGGGGAACCCCACCCGACCCGTTGCACCGGTGACAAGGACCCGCCAGCCGTTCTGCGGAGGTCTGGCATCGGCTGTCACGTCGAACCAATCTCCCTTCGAGCTACCGCCATGGCACAAGCCGAGCAAGCACCCACTCGCACCTCCTTCAACAGACTATGGCTCAGCCCCCGAGGATCCCGAGCCCTTCCTCCCTGATTCCCTTGGCCCGCGCGTCGGCGAAGTTCTCGAGCCAGTCCCGCATCTCCTCGCTGTTCGTCTCGTCAGCCCAGCGCCGCGGCATGGCGGGAAACGAATAGTCCGGGGGCAATGGGGGCGGATCCGGCACCCCCGCCCGCCGCTCCATGGCAGCGTCGACGGCCGGCGCCAGTCGTGCGGCCTTGGCTCGGACCTGCGCCTCGTCGCGCTCCTTGAAGGCGGGGAGCACCTCCCGACCGAAGAGCTCGAGTGACTCGCAGATGTGCTCGTGGCGGTTCCTGCCGGCTTGCAGGACGAAGATGACCTGGTCGACGCCCGCCTGCTCGAACCGTTCGAGGTACTCGCGCACCTGGTCAGGCGTCCCGGTCGCGCCGCGTAGGCCGGTGCGGTCGCCCGCCGCCAACTTGGCGCCGAGCCGCTCCTGACGCAGGGCAGTCTCGATCTCCGGCGAGTAGCCCTGCTCGCCGCGACGGTCGATGTACTCGCTCCAGACATCGGTCGAGCCGGGTCGGTGCTGCCCGAAGACGTAGTAGTGGCCGAGTGAGTAGCCGAAGAAGTTGCCGCCCTCGAGCCCGCGGTCGAGTGCCACCCTCTCGTCGGGGTGGCACATCATCTGGGTGACGCAGGCGATGTTGGGGTTGACGGCGAGCCCGACGGGGACGCAGCGCTCGGCGAGCGTCTGCTCGTAGTCCGATACCCACTTGTTCGCCTCTTCCGGATCGATGAAGGCGAAGGTGAGCGCGCCGATGCCCTTCTCGGCCGCCAGGAGGATGGTGTCGCGCCGGGAGCACGCCACCCAGAGGGGCGGGTGCGGCCGCTGCATCGGCTTGGGGACGACGTTGCGCGGCGGCATCTGCACGAAACGCCCGTCGACGCCGGTGAACGGGGTCTCCGTCATGCACCGGAGGGCGACCTGGAGCCCCTCGAGCCAGGCGTCGCGCTTGGTCGCCGGGTCGACGAGGAAGCCGCCGAGCTCCGCCTCGGATCCCGATTCACCCGACCCGAACTCGACCCGTCCGCCGGAGATGAGATCGAGGGTGGCGACGCGCTCCGCGGTGCGGGCGGGGTGGTTGTAGCCGGGCGCGGTCTGGATGATGCCGTGCCCCAGACGGATGTCCTTCGTCCTCTGACTGCAGGCACCGAGGAACACCTCGGGTGCCGAGGAGTGGCTGTACTCCTCGAGGAAGTGGTGCTCGACCTCCCAGACGACGTCGAAGCCGAGACGGTCGGCCAGCTCGACCTGCTCGAGGGCGTCCAGCATCAGCCGGTACTCGCTCTCCTCCCGCCAAGGTCGCGGGAGCTGATGCTCGTAGAAGATCCCGAACTTCATGCCGCACCCAGCGAGTGGAACTCGGCGAGGACGTCCGCCCCGTTCCTGTGCCGCGCGCACCAGAACTCGACTTCGCCCAGGGCGGCGCGCCGGCCCTCGTCGCGGCCCGGCCCGAGGCTGTGGGCGAGGAGGGGCTCCCAGATCCGCCCGATCATGTCGGAGCCGGCGTGGCTGCGCCCGCCCTCGCCGATCCACGTGCGGTCCCGCATCTCCGAGAGGGCGGTGCGCAGGTACCCGACGTGCGGCGTCTCATCGGCCCGGATGTAGGACACGAGGCGAGCGGCCTCGCCGTCGCCGGCCACGAGCTCGGTGTCGGACATCCATTCGTCGGCCCAGGCGAAGGTGTGGAAGGCCGAGATCTCGATGAAGAGGACACGGACCATCAGCGACACCATCATCTCGAGCTCGTGCGGGATGTCGTCGGGGAGCAGCCGGGCGGCATCGGCGCCGGGGCGACCCGGCCCGAAGCCCATCCGGGTGAGCATCGCCTCGATGTCGAGCTCCTGGCACGACCGGTCGAACGCGATGTCGCGCGCGGCGAACCACATGTCCCTGTGCCCGGCCTCCTCGTCCCAGCCGGCCTCGTCGCGGCCGTGCGCCTCGAAGAGCCCTCCCCCGAGATGGTCGATCGCAGTCCCGCCGACGTCCTCGACGAAGTGACGCTGCAGGTCCGTGGGCTTGAGAAGGCGGATGTTGGCTCCGTACCCCTCGACGGTGCCGATCCGGGTCAGCGTCGCCATGAGCGGCTCCGGGACACCCGCGCGGATGAGGAAGCGCGCCTGCTCGACGTTGGGGAACGACCGCTCCCACCGCTCCAGTGGCACATCGATCAGCTCGCTCGAGAAGCGCTCGCCGTTCTGCTCCCCCCACGCCGCGATCGCGGGGACACGAAACCTCGTCCGGGGTGAGACGTAGGCGCCTGCCTCGTCGAAGCCGCCGTGACAGCGGACGCCGCAGGCGACGAGTGGTTCGACGACCCGTCCGTCAGCGAGGAGCTCCGCCTCCGTGAACTGCACC
>JBEKVF010000502.1:0-2916 GCA_049514295.1 Acidimicrobiales bacterium | reverse complement strand
CGCGGGCGTCCGTTCGTCTGGCTCCACGGCACTCCCGGGGGTCGCCGTCAGATCACCGAAGCTGCTCGAAACGCCGCAGGCGAGCTAGGCAACCGCCTCGTCGGCATCGATCGCCCCGGTGTGGGGTTGTCAACACCCCACCTCTACGACTCGATCCTCGACTTCACACCCGACCTCGAGATCGTCTTTGACCAGCTCGGGCTGGACCAAGTCGCGATGATCGGTCTCTCGGGCGGAGGTCCCTACGCGCTGGCCGCAGGTCACGCCTTCCCGACCCGGGTCGCCGCCGTCGGAGTGCTCGGCGGTGTCGTTCCCACCCAGGGCGACGACGCCGTGCCCGGCGGACTCGTGGGACTGTTCGCTCGGATCGGGCCGATCCTCCCGCCATTACGGGTCCCGCTGTCGCTTGTCCTGAGTGCTTTCGTGCGGATCGTTCGCCCGGTGATGTCGCCGGGGTTCGACCTCTACGCGCGCTTCTCGCCGGAGGGCGATCGACGTGTGTTCGGACGACCGGAGATCAAGGCCATGTTCCTCGACGATCTGATCGGGAACAGCCGGCGAGGATTGCAGGCGCCCGTGTACGACCTCATCCTCTTCACCCGCCCGTGGGGTTTCTCGTTGAGCGGCATCCGCGTCCCGGTCTGGTGGTGGCACGGCGACGCCGATCACATCGTCCCACTGGCTCAGGCCCGCCAGGTCGTGCCGAGGATCCCCGCAGCCGGGCTGACGACCCGGCCGGGCGAGAGCCACCTTGGGGGGCTGGACGCAGCCAAGGAGGTTCTGGCCAAGCTGCTCGCGCTGTGGGACGACGGTATCGAAGGAAGCCCCTCGCACTCGGTGCACCAGCAGCCGACAAGCGTTCTCCGGCTCTGACGTGGGCCGCGCGCGACAGGGCGAGAAGCGGGAAAGCCGAGTTTGGGTCCTCGCCGACGGTGCGTTCGCCGTGAAGCGATGGCAACGTCAGCGGAAGTCACGAGGGGGATCGGAGTGCATCGAGTCGGACCACCGTCGGCGCTGATGGCGATCGCGCTCATTGCGGCGGCATGCGGTTGCGGTGGGAAGGTCGCGTCGACGAGCACCACGAACGCCGGATCGACGAGCACGACGGCGCCGTCGGGCCCGCCGTCGGCGACATCCGCGACCTGAAGGCCGGTCCGCCGCCCGAAGCCGGCACGGGCGCATCTCCCGGCCAGCGACAGGGGCGTGACCGCGGACTCGATCTAGGTCTCGACGTTCTCCGATCCAGGTTTCGTGGGACGGCCCGGGCTGACCAGGAGGTGTTCGACGCCACGTCGGCGTTCACGAAGTTGTGCAACGAGCACGGTGGGATCTGCTGAAGGGGCCAGTGGGTAGGACCACGGAGGCAGAATCCTCGCACGCCGCAGTGATCGAAGTCTAGGGAAGCCTGCCCGACAAGGCGACCGCCTGCCTGCGTGCGTCGCGGGCTACCCGCTTGACCACATCGCCAGCGCACCCGGTGGCTCCACGAGGACCTCGGCCTCAACGTCGTCCTCCCCGTCCTGCCCCTCCACGGCCCCCGCCGCCGCGGCGTCTGGAAAGGTGCCATGTTCCCGGGCGAGGACATCCTCGACAACGTGCACGGGACAGCCAAGGCCGTCTGGGACATCCCGCGGCTGGTGTCGTGGATCAGGGCGCAAGACGGTGCCGTGCCGATCGGCATTACCGGCATCTCGCTCGGCGGTTACGTCGCGTCCCTGGTCGCCAGCCTCGAGGACGGCCTCGCGTGCGCGATCCTCGGCGTCCCGGCCGTCGACCTGTTCGACCTCATTGAGCAACATGCTGGGCTTGCGCCCGACGACGAGCGCCGTCGAGTGGTGACGCTCGCGAAGCGGGTCGGGCGTGTCGTCTCGCCTCTCGCGCTCACCCCGCGTGTTCCGTATGAGGGTCGCTTCATGTACGCCGGGCTGGCCGACCGGCTGGTGCACCCGCGCCACCAGATTCTCCGCCTGTGGGAGCACTGGGGCCGACCCGAGATCGCCTGGTACGAGGGTAGCCACACGGGGTTCTCGCGCTCCAAGCCAGTCGGGCGCTTCATGCGCGAGGCGCTCGTGCGATCAGGACTCGTCGACCCGGAACGACCGGCTCTCGCCGGGCACTGATCTGGCCACGGCGTCGAGAGTATGCTGACGATCGCCGCACTGCTAGTGCCCGCGCCGGCGACCAGCGCTGTCTTCGAAGGCCGCTTCTCGATACCTCGAGGCTTGAGGCTCGAGTCGTGCATCTCAGTAACGGAAGTACACGCCGAGCCGGCTGGCGCGGCGGGCGGCCACCTCGGTACCGCCCCCGTATGCAAGCATCGTGCGGGCTCGCACCCTCGTGCGTCTTGGCTGACCGCCGACAAGGCATCAAGTCTTGGTTCCGTCATCTGGGCTGTAGCAGTCGCGACAGACGACCACGGCCGCCTTCCCGAACTCAGACCCTAGGGAGGGAAGGCATCCGGCACGAGCCTCCCATGCCGAGCAATACAACTCCGACTCGATATCGCCCCTTCTTGTTGTCCTCTTGGCCCGATTCACCAGGGCCAATGATCCCCCGACGCGGTCATCATCGAAGAAGCCACCGCTAGAGCGGGGTGGAAGTTGTCCCACCGCTCGAAGCACGCTGTCTTTCCCAAGTGACACCCCGGACAAGCCTGGGAATCAACGACGTTTGCGCAATAGCGCTCCAGATGCCAGCACAAGACGGAAGCGCGTGCCCTCTCCGGCGGTTACCGGGATCAGCTTCTCGCCACCGCACTCCGGACACTACTTTCCTGCTTCAGTCCTAACACCTTTACGCTCATCACCATCGCCCCTTTCTGATCAGGTCCCGCAGATGGGGCAGGCGCCGGCCCCTCCCCTCCCGACCGGGCCCGGGGCCGTCGCATCGTGATCAGACTGAGCCGCGGTCGTGTCG
>JBEKVF010000501.1:0-5129 GCA_049514295.1 Acidimicrobiales bacterium | reverse complement strand
GGCATGGGCGACATCTGCGCGCCGTCGACCGACTACACCGATGAGGACCTGACGACGGTCCCGCACGCCAGTTTGAACGCGCTCTTGGCCCAGGGCTGGGTCGTGACGGCGAGCGACTACCAGGGAGAAGGTACGCCGCCGGACCTGCTCCCCTATCTGGTCGGGGGGATCTCGGGAGACAACACGATCGACATCGTGCTCGCCGCCCACCAGCTCAGCGCCGCCGACACGTCGAAGCACTACGTCGTGTGGGGCCACTCAGAGGGTGGCCAGACAGCGATGTTCGCCTGGGACGCAGGAGCGACCCACGGAGCCCGGCAGGGCTTCACCATGCTCGGAGCGGTAGCCGGGGCTCCTCCGACGCAGTTCGCCTCGATCTATGCCTTCCTCGAGACGAGCCCGTACCGCTTCTACCTCTACATGGCGACGGTGGGCTACAACACCGCGTACGGCAACGCGGCGGTCCCGCTGCAGCAGATCTTGACGGCGAAGGGGATCAGCCTGATCCCCACGCTGCAGAAGGGCTGCTTCACCTACCTCGAGAAAACCCTCGACAAGTACACATACTCGCAGCTGATCAAGCAGAACCCGACCCAGCTGGCCTCGTTCGCACCGATCTTGGCGGAGAACGATCCCGCCAACTTCTCGAGCGTTCCCTCAGTGCCGCTTCTGATCATTCAGGGGGGTGCCGACGAGCAGATCCCTGTCTTCACCACGCAAATCCTCTACACCCACCTGTGCAGCCTCGGCGCCAACGTCGAGCGGTGGATCTACCCGGGGCTTGATCACTACGGGGTCATCGCTGTCTCCACCAACGACATGGTCGGCTGGATCGCGCATCGCTTCGCAGGCGTGGTCGCCGGTGAATCACCCGCTCCGGTCGGTGTCGTTGGCGTCCAGACCGAGAGCTGCGGGACGCCGACGACCGGATCAGCAGCCAGCTGAGCTGACAGGCGGACCGTTTCCTCTATGCGGGGGCGAACATCGGGACGAAGACCTCGCCGTGGTCCTCGAAGCGGACCGCGACCGCCATGCCGATCGAGACTGCAGCGGGTTTGACCTCGATGAGGTTCGTGAACAGGCGCAGGTTCTCCTGCTCTTGGGACTGTTGAAGGTTCGGTTGCCAGTTTCTCCTTTGAGGTTCAGGCGGCTTCGAGAGCTCTCTCGATCTCAGATGAATCTCGGAACCAGCTCGGATGCGACTCGGACTGCATCTCGGGGATGGCGGTGGAGGATGGCCCACGTCTCAGCGGCACTTATCTCAAGTCCTTCGAAGGGTGTCTTTGATGTAGCCAGCGTGAGCTTTTCGCTGCGTCGTGGACGCGTTATCTCAAGTGGTGCGCGCGACGCATTTGACGTAGCGACAGCATTGATTGATGATACGAACACGTGTTCGCTTTCTGTTGGATCCGATGATCGTCCAGCAGGTTGTGATGCCGGTCAGTGGAGCGGTGTCTTGGACGGTGTTGGGCAACGACGGTGATCCGATCGAACCAGTCGAGACCTACCTGACGTACCTCTCGGCGCTGGAGCGTTCGCCGAACACACAGCGGGCATACGCCACGAGCTTGAAGTTTTGGTTCGAGTTTCTCGGACGGGTCGAAATCGGGTGGGCCGACGTCGGGATCAACGAGGTGGCCCGATTCGTGTCCTGGCTGCGCGCTCCGGCCGACAACGTGATCGTGTTGGATACCGGATCTGCTGTGCGCTCGCCGGCCACGGTGAACCGTCACCTCGCCGCTGTGTTCGGCTTCTACGAACACCAGGCCCGTTCGGGTGTCGATGTCGCTGCAGAACTGGTGGCGTGGCGCCGAGTCGGCCGGGGCTCCTACAAACCGTTCTTGCACCACGTCACCAAAGGGCGCCCGGTGCCGACACGACCGATCAAGCTGGCGGTGCCGAGGCTGGCGCCACCCACCTTGAGCGACGAAGAACTGGTTGCGGTGCTCTCGGCCCCCGAACACGCCAGAGATCGGTTCCTCCTGGCTTTGTTGGCGGAGACCGGGATGCGGATCGGCCAAGCCCTCGGGCTGCGCCACGCCGACTTCGTGAGCCGGGACAAAGAAGTGTGGATCGTGCCCCGAGGCGACAACGCCAATGGCGCTCGGGCCAAGCTACGCACTCCGGCTGTGGTCCCGGTCACCGCCGGCCTGGTGCGCTCCTACTCGGACTACATGCACCACGAGTACGGCGACGTGGACTCCGACTACGTCTTCGTGAACCTGTGGGGAGGCCGGATCGGCGCCCCGCTGACCTATCCGGCCGTCGAGAGACTCGTTTGTCGGATCCGCTCTCACACTGGGATCGCCTTCACGCTTCACATGCTCCGCCATACCCATGCCACCGAGTTGATCCGTTCGGGCGTGGCGATCGAGGTGGTGGCCAGGCTGCTCACACATCGGTCTTCGACCACGACGAGCCAGACCTACGTGCATCTCGATGTCGCCGACACTCGGGCCGCCCTCCAGCGGGCCGGTGTGTGGGGCGAGACAGGAGAAAGACTATGAACGAACCCGCACGGCCACTTCGACTGAGTGTTGTCCCAGGAGGCGGTGATGACGTCGACGCCGCTTATGCCAGTGATATCTGGCGCGCAGTCGACCTCGGCGTCTCCGTGACTCCGCCTGGTTCACCTCGATCAGACAGACGTGGCTGCGCGACTCGGTCAAGCACTGGTGCCGGTTCCGCCTCTCGACGGGCGCGGCGTTCGGCACCATCAGCACGATGGCCCAGGGCATGGCCCGGTTCTCCGAGTTCCTCGACGAGCGACACCCCGACGTCATCCACATCACCGGCGTGACCCGTGCGGTGTTGGAGGACTATCTGTCGTGGATGGCGTCGAGCCCGTGGAAGACGACTACCCGCTCCCTCACGCTCACCATGCTGCGCGGGTTCCTCGAGTGGGGTCACCGTTACGGCCAGCTGCCCGGCCTGGCCAACAGTGCCGTGCTCTACGTCGAAGAGGTGACCAGGCCCGAGGACCCCCTGCCCCGGTTCGTGCCCGAGTTCGTCATGGCTCAGCTCGAGTCCGACGCCAACTTGGACCTGCTCCCCAGCCCAAGTGTCCGCAACCTCGTCGTCTTGCTCATAGAGACCGGGCTGCGGGGCGGCGACGCCTGCCAGCTCGCCTTCAACCCCCTCATCGACGACAGCGTCGGCTGGCCCTGCCTGCGTTTCTCCAACTCCAAGATCGGCGCCGAGCAGCTCATCCCCCTCAGCGCCAAGGCCGCCGAGACCATCCGGGCCCAACAGGCCCACGTACGCGAGCGCTGTCCGGATGGGTCGCCGTGGTTGTTCCCTGGGATCGAGAAGAATGCCGACGGTCACCTGCCCTACGCCCACGGCAGCCTTTCGGGTCAGCTCGGCAGCTGGCAGCGCCGCATCGGTGTGCACGACGAGACCGGCCAGGCAGTGCGCGTCCAAGCGCATCAATTCAGGCACACCGTTGGGACAAGACTGATCAACGCCGGCGTCCCTCAGCACGTCGTCCAGAAGCTTCTCGGCCACGCCAGCCCTCGCATGACCGCCCGTTACGCCACGATCCACGACCACACCGTGCGCGACGCCTTCAAGGAGTTCTGCCGCCAGCGGATCAATACCGCCGGCGAGCACCTCGACTACGAGCCCGACGCTCTCACCGCCGAGGCCGAATGGGTCAAGCACAACCTCTCACGGGTCCGCGACACCCTCCCCAATGGCTACTGCGGCCGACCACCCCAACAGGACTGTCCGCATCCCAACGCCTGCCTCACCTGCCCGGACTTCCAGACCACCCCCGAATTCCTCGACATCCACCGCAAACAGGCCGACTCCAATCGTCGTCTCATTGCCCGAGCCGACGCCGACGGCCACTTCCGGCTGGGCGACAACCTCCGCAGGGTCCAGGCCAGCCTCGAATGCATCATCCCTGCCCTTGAAGCTCTTGAGGACGGGCCGCGCACATGAGCCGGGTCGACAACTCCCACCACCTGCTGAGGGCTGCCGCTGCGCGGCACGACGTCTCCGTCGAACGCACACGTGCCGTGCTCCAAGAGCTCGACCGGACCGGCCAAGCCGTCACGGTGTCTGCCGTCGCCAGAGCTGCCGCTGTGTCACGCAGCTGGATCTACAGCCAGCCTGAGCTCAGAGACACCATCACTCGGCTTCGTGTCACCTCCGCCGCCGCCCTCCGATCTGCCCTTCCCGCCGTCCAACGAGCATCATCGGAGTCGCTACGACAACGCCTCGATGCCACCCGAACTGAAATGAGCCAACTCCGCCTGGCACGTTCCCTCGGTGACTCTCGTGAAGGTCGATGATTCGTGCGTGGACTACATGTCGTCTACGCAGGCCGCCTGCTCACGGCTCTTTCAGGACGTCGGACTTGAGATAACGGCACTTATGTGACAGTTACAGATGCTCACGCCGAAGCTGCTGCCTCTTGCGAAGCTGTCATTCGGTCCAAGCATCGCCTTATGCTGCGCGTCTTACTCGGTCCGCAACAACAGCGCCGCAGGCGTTCGGGCCGCGATACGTCCCGGAATGGCGGCGACCAAGTTGGCGAGCACTAAGGCACCGAGAGCAACGACGATGATCGCCTTGCCGGGCACGGTCGGGCTGGGCACCACGTAGATGGTGGTGGCGAACAGATCCCACAAGTATCTCCCGGCGACGATGCCGAGCGGCACTCCGACCACGAGCCCAATCACCACGGCCATGCTGGACTGCCAGGCGACGCTTACCCTTAGCTGGCGACCCGTGAAGCCGAGCGTCCGCAGCATGGCCATGGACCGCCGCCGCCGCCGGACCGAGGCGACGAGGGTCAGCCCCAGCGCGGTCACCGCCCCGACCGTCAATCCGAGACCGAGGATCAGCGGCGTGGCGCCCATCGAGTGGTAGTTGACGATCTCAGCCGGCCTCTCGACCCCCAGCACCTGGGTTCCGTAGTTCTCCGGGGTGGACAGTGTCGCCGCGATGTGGTTCAGCGACCGCAGTGCTGTCTTGTGGTCCGCTCCGGGCTTGAGGCGTACGAACTCGACGTTGGGACCGGCCGGCTCGCTGAACTGGTTGCGGACCGATGGGGGGAGCAGTTGGTAGGGCACAAGCGCTCCCGTCCCCATGGACGTGTGGCCGGTGACGCCGGCGACCCC
>JBEKVF010000500.1:0-2865 GCA_049514295.1 Acidimicrobiales bacterium | reverse complement strand
AGCTTGCATTTAAACCCCCGGCTCTTGATCAGGCGGCCTTCTTGATCGCCGGATAGCGCTTTCTGGGCGGTTTTCGTGTCCCTTTGGGTCGTCCGGGTCCGGGCGTCGTCGATTTCGGTGGACTGGCCGGTGTACCGATCGTTGCACGAAGTTGTCGAAACCCCCTCCGCACACGCGCTGGGGTGAGGGCGGAGGGGTCTCGTTGTCGTTCCCAAGGCAGGCGAAGGTCTTGCACAAGGCGACGGGCGAGCCGGAGTTGGGTGTAGGCCGCGACAATGAGCCAGCTCCAACGGTCGGCTTGTTCGGGTGTGCACACAGACGGCGTGGTCCAGCCCAGCGTTCCCTTCAAGAAGCGGAAGGTGTGCTCGATGTCGAAACGCCGCAGATAGGCGCGCCAGCACCGATCGAGATCGGGCTGGCCGGGCCCCGACCAAAACAGCCACAGTGTCTTCTTGGCGCGAGAGCTCGGTTTGGCCAGGTGAGCGACCTCTATGCGGATCACGCTGCCGCGGACAATCGGCGGTGCGCCTTGGTGGTCGCGCCAGCGTCCGCGGCCAAATACCCGTGGGTGCAGACCGTGCCAGGCCTGGACGCTGACGGTGCCATAACGGGGGTCCGTTGCTGTGAGACGCCCATCAGGCTTCACCCAGGTACTCGGGTCCGAGCACTTGAAGCGCGTGCCATGGCGTGGGGGACGCCCGCCCGTTCGGAGTGGCCGCTTCGGGCGAGCAGGAGGGTCCGCGAAAAAGACGCGGTCGTCACGGATGCGCGTGAGCACCTCGCATCGGACCTCGGCCAGGTCGTGACCCAAAGCGGTCGGGTTGTAGCCGGCGTCGAGGACGAAGAGGGGGACTTCCCCATCCTCTGGAAGGAGTCCGACGAGACGGCGGATCTGTTCGACGGTTGCGCCTGAGAGATCATGGCCTGGCGCGACACGCATAAAATGCTTGGACGCCGAGTAGTAAAAGCCCCGCTCGGGACTGCACTCAGCGTCACAGCGGTCCCAGGTCGAGGCGTCGACGGCGAAGACGAGAGGCCACTCAGATGGACGGTGCGCAACCAGCAACGAGCGCAGTTGCTCCTCGTCAATGCGGCCCCGGTCGAGCGCCTTATAGAGGCTGCCGTGTGAACGGCGAAACACCGGCTCGAGGCTGAGAGCGGGCACAGAGGCCACCGGCGCCGGAGCGCACAAGAGAGCATCGGCGAGTTCGAAGAGCGCATCGCCCCAGCGCCTCGAGCAGCGATAGAAGCCCGCTCGGAACTCGATCAGCTGGCTCCGCGCACCCAGCCCGGCCGGCTCCTTTGCCATGCCCGATAGTATTACTACTATCGGGCAGAAAAGTTGGGATACTCAAGGTGGAGGCAGCGCATGGCGACCAAGAGGAGCACCACTCGGCTCGAGGGCTACGAACGGCGCTATCGCGAGCTGGCACGCCAACTTGCCGACGTTGGCTACATCGCGTCGGGGAGTGTGGCTCCTCGCTACAACCGGTGCGGGAAAGAGGGCTGTGGCTGTCACGCCGACCCGCCCCGACTCCATGGCCCCTATTTCCAGTGGACGGCCAAGGTGGGTGGCAAGACAGTCAATCGCAGGTTGACACCAGACGAGGCTGCGCTCTACAGCGAATGGATCGGCAACGATCGACAGGTACGCGCCATCATCGCCGAGATGCGTGAAGTGGCGGCGCACGCCCAACAGCTCATGCTCGAAGAGACCGAGAGCAAGGCTGGCTGAGGTTTAATTGCAAGCTGAGGGTCCCACCGCTTGATTGCTGGTCCTGAATAGCTTCGGGAGTGCCGTCGACCACCTGGACCACGAGGTGAGCACACCCTGAAAGGCGTTCCGGGCGAGTGGCGGCTCTACGCCGCCTTGTCCCGCTCGAAGGACTCTGGGAGTCGCGATTGATTCGATTCGAACGGTGCCGGCTCACAAGCGCATTCGGTTGTTCGCGCCCTTGCGAAGCGGCGCTTTCCGAGGACCTCGGCACCCGCTCGTTTCGCCGTTATCAGGTGAACCGTGACTCGCGATCGCGCAGGATGGCGCAGAGGGTCTCGTTGAATGGCGTCTCGAGCCCGAGCTCGCGGCCCAGTTCCACGACCTGTCCGTTGATCACGTCTATCTCCGAGGGCCGTCGGGCGATGTGGTCAAGGCGCATCGACGGGCTGGCGTTCGGAATCGTGGCGGCGAAGTCGGTCACGTAGCGCAGCGGATCGTCGAACGAGAACCGGATCCCCTTGGCGAGGCCGAGCCGGTAGGCCTCCGAGGTGCAGCCGAGTGCGACCTTCCAGGCCTCGGGATTCGACATCAGCTCGCCCACGGTGACATCGAAGGCCGCGCACGGAGCGCTGAGCGTGACGTTGCAGAGGAACTTCTCCCAGATCATGAGCGTCACGTCGGCGAAGGCTCGGACGTTGAAGCCGGCGTCGTGCCACGCCTGCTCAATTCGCTGGACCCGATCCGTCAGACCACCGTGCATCTCGCCGATTCGGATGAGTCGCATGCCTTCGTGGTGCACGTGTCCGGGCTCAGGGATCGACGACCCGAACCCTTCCGCGATCCCGATCAGGATGTGCTCCTCGGGGATGTGGCGTGCGACCCGCTCGCCCGCACCAAGCCCGTTCTGGAACGCCATGACGACGCTGTCGGGCTCGAGCAGCGGTGCGATCTCCCTGGCCACCTCATCGACGGCCGATGCCTTCGTCGCGATCGTCCACACGTCGCAGGTTCCGGCGTCATGGGGCGAGCGTCCGACGTGGAGGTTGTCGACGACGAAGCTGCCGCTGGCACCCGAGACGGTCAGTCCGGAGGTGGCGATGGCGTCGATGTGCTCCTGCCATGTGTCGATGGCCCACACCTCGTGCCCG
>JBEKVF010000499.1:0-2723 GCA_049514295.1 Acidimicrobiales bacterium | reverse complement strand
CCAGGAGTCGTGGGACGAAGCGGTGGAACTTGCAGAGCAATTCGGTGTGCGCAACTCGCAGGCCTCTGTGCTGGCCCCGACGGGCTGCCTCGTCGGTGGCACGCTCCTGTCGACCAGCCGGGGGCTCGTTCGGCTGCACTCGCTGGGTGATCCGGAAGGCGCGAAGTGGCAGGACTTGGGCGTCCAGGTAGCCACCGACGAGGGGCCACGGGAGGCGACGAAGTTCTTCATCAACGGCCTCGAGCCGGTGGTCACGGTGGACACTGCCCGCGGCCATCGGGTCCAGGGGACGACGATGCACCGGATCAAGGTGGTGGATCCGGCCTCCGGAGAGTGGGTCTGGCGCCGGTTCAGCGATGTGCGGCCCGGGGACCTCGTGCCGCTAGCGTTGGGTTCGTTGCTGGGCGAGCCCCAGGACGTGACGCTGCCGCCGCTCGCCGAGGCGTACTGGACGGGGGAGCACCACGTTCAGGTTCCTCGCCAGATGACAGCGGCGCTGGCCGAGATAGTCGGTTACTTCATGGGTGACGGCTCGCTCCACAGCCGGGGTCTGCGCTTCTGTGTGGCCAACACCGACTTCGATGTGATTGAGCGGTTCCAGATGCTCGCCAAGGAGTGCTTCGGGATTTCGGCCAAGGTGACGCCGCAGAAAGGGTATGCCGAGGTGCGTATCGACTCGGTGCGTCTTGCCCTGTGGTCTTCATTCGAACGATCGTGAGGTGTACGCGGCCTTCCTGCGCGGGCTATACGAGGCCGACGGGGACACGAGTGCCGGGTATCCGACTCTGAAGAACACGTCGGTGCAGATGGTCAGGGACACCCAGTCGATGCTGCTCGCGTTGGGATTTCCCACCACCTTTTCCGTAAAGGATCGAACGGAGCACTCCAGTTGGGGCAATGCTCCGCTCGCAGTGCTGCGGCTTCTCAATGCCTCGTACAGCTCCACGTGGCTCGAGGAGGTCGGCTTCATGAGCGACCGGAAGAACGCGGGCGTTCGGGTGGTTGACGTGGCCGTTGCCCAGACCGGTCGTCACGACCATGTGCCACTGACGCGAGCGCTGGTTGACCGGCTCGCCCCGGACAACGACAGGCTTCGCAAGGTTCTGCTCATGGAGCAGTCGCGTGGGCGGGTGAGCCGGCGCATCGCCACCGAGCTCTTCGCTCGAACCGGTGACGCCGAGCTCGGGCACCTGCTCGGCTTCTTCTACGACACCGTGCAGTCGGCAGAACTCGATGGGGAGGAGTTCACCTACGACGTATCAGTGCCGGAGAACGTCACGTATATCGCGAACGGCTTCGTGAGCCACAACACCATCGGCCTGCTCATGGATTGTGACACCACCGGTGTCGAGCCCGACCTCGGTCTGGTCAAGACGAAGAAGCTCGTCGGCGGCGGCACCATGTCGATCGTCAACCAGACGATTCCCCGCGCGCTGGTCAAGCTCGGATACGGACCAGATCAGGTGTCCGAGATCGTGATGTACATCAACGAGCACATGTCGATCCTCGGCGCGCCGCACATCGCACCTGAGCATCTGGCGGTCTTCGCCTGCTCCATGGGCGACAACACCATCCACTACTCGGGACACATCCGCATGATGGGCGCGGTCCAGCCCTTCATCAGCGGTGCCATCTCCAAGACGGTCAACCTGCCCGAGGACGTCACGGTGGAGGACATCGAACAGCTGCACATCGACGCCTGGCGGTTGGGGATCAAGGCGGTGGCCGTCTATCGGGACAACTGCAAGGTGGCCCAGCCTCTCTCGACCACCAAAATGGCGGGCGCGGAGAAGGGTGCGGGTCTGGACGCCGAGGTCATGGGTGGCGACATCGCACCCCCGGGCTCGGCGGCCGAGGCCAAGGACCGCGCCGTCGCTGTCCGCATTGCCGAGCTCGAGGCGGCACTCCTGCACGAGCAGGAACGCAAGACCGAGTCGGTCGTGGTGGGCGCCGTCAGGGAGCGCCTGCCCCGCCGCCGCAACTCCAAGACGTTCGCGTTCAGGGTGGCCGACTGCGAGGGCTACGTCACCGTCGGCGAGTACGAGGACGGCCGACCGGGCGAGGTTTTCATCAACGTCTCCAAGCAGGGTTCGACCCTGGCCGGCA
This sequence comes from Acidimicrobiales bacterium, assembly GCA_049514295.1. GTDB lineage: Bacteria > Actinomycetota > Acidimicrobiia > Acidimicrobiales > RAAP-2 > Bog-473. Next base: position 617 of record JBEKVF010000499.1, on the reverse strand, counting down.
TTATGGACGCCTTCTCCATTTCGCTCAGCCTGGGTCTCCAGCACCAGGTCCCGTTGGCCACCTACGTGCGCAAGTACACCAACATGAAGTTCGAGCCGGCGGGTATCACCGACGACCCCGAACTGCGCATCGCCACCAGCCTGGTCGACTACATCTTCCGCCGGATCGCCCTGGACTACCTCTCCGTCGACGAGCGGACCGAGCTCGGGATCCTGTCCACCTCCGAGCGCATGCAGCCCACCCTGCCCGGCGTCGAGGAGATGGCCACTCCGTCGGTCGGGCTGGTCGATGACGGCCCTACTGCGGCACCCGTCTCGTACGGCGGCGTCTATCCCTTGGCCCGGGCCGAGCAGCGTGACGCCCCCTACTGCTACAACTGCGGCAACGCCATGCAGCGCGCCGGCTCCTGTTACGTCTGCGCCAGCTGCGGGACCACCAGCGGGTGTTCATAGTGTGAAGTCGCGTTTTGGCGTCGCTGGTGTTTCGCGTTCGGCGACTCTGAACTTCGAGCCCGCGGCCAGACTGCTCGTTCATCGCCCCCGACTGGCAGACTTGCTTCCATGGATGTCCATCTGGTGGACGGTACGTACGAGCTCTTCCGACACTTCTACGGTCAG
>JBEKVF010000498.1:0-2580 GCA_049514295.1 Acidimicrobiales bacterium | reverse complement strand
CTGTTCAGTCCGTGCTACGAAGGCGGGTGGAGCGCCTTGGAGCATTGGGACCTCACCGACCAGGTCTTCCGCACGCTGCTGGTGGTTACCGCTCGCCGAGTTCGCCACCGCGACCTCGAAGTCCAGGGCATCCCGTTTCATCTGACCGTCAGGGACCGAGACGCCTTGTTCGGGACCGTGTCCGTGTGGCGGGGCCAGAACAAGGTGGCTGTGTCAGACCCCTCCCGTACCGTGATCGACGTGCTCGACGATCCACGCCTCGGCGGCGGCATCCGAACGGTCGCCGACGTGCTGCGCGAGTACCTCCATGGTGAGCATCGGGACGACGACCGGCTCGTCAACTACGGCGACCGCCTCGGCAACCGCGCCGTTTTCAAACGGCTCGGATATCTCCTCGAAAGCTCCGGCGCCGACGCTCAAGGCCTCGTCGAGGCATGCCTCGCTCGACGTAGCAGCGGGCTTGCCAAGCTGGACCCCTCGGCCAAGGAGCCGGGCCGGATCCTTCGCCGTTGGGGACTCCGGGTCAACGTCGCGCTCGGCTCACCTGGAGATGAGTGGTGATCGGGCGGCCGGACATCGTCGAGCGGGTCGGCGAATGGCAGCTGACCGAGGAGGTGGTCGAGAAGGACTACCTGCTCGGCTGGCTCCTGTGGGGGATCGGAGGCGACCCGGTTCTCGGCGAGCAATGGATCTTCAAGGGTGGCACGTGCCTGAAGAAGTGCTACATCGAGACCTACCGGTTCTCCGAGGATCTTGACTTCACCGTCCTGCCTGGTGGGCCCTGTCGTCCCGAGCAGATCGAGCCGCTGCTCGGCCGGGTCCTGACCCGAGTCCATGAGGCCTCGGGCATCGACTTCTCTTCACGGCCGCCGCTGCTGCGACTGCGTCCAGACGGCCTGTCCACCGAGGGCCGTGTGTACTACGTGGGTCCCCGTCAGACATCGCAGCCGGCGCGGGTGAAGCTCGACATCTCGGCCAACGAGACCGTGGTCCGGCCACCCGTGCTACGTGACATCGCGCACCCCTACCCGGACGGTCCACTACCCGGCCGGGTCCGGTGCTACTCCTTCGAGGAGGTCTTCGCCGAGAAGATCAGGGCCATGGCCCAGCGGGCCCGACCGCGCGACCTCTACGACATCGTCAACCTGTTCCGCCGCAACGACCTCCGGCTCTACCCCGAGGTCATCCGCGAAACCCTGAACGAGAAATGCGCCGCCAAGGACGTCAGTGTCCCGACCGCCGCCGACTTCATCGACTCGCCACTCATCGCCGCCCTCCAGACCGACTGGTCCCAGATGCTCGGCCACCAGCTACCCGCCCTTCCGCCGCTGCAGGGGTTCCTCGACGAGCTCCCCCTCCTCTTCGCCTGGCTCGAAGGCACCGCCGAGTTCGAGGAACTCCCGCCCCTCCCCGTCGGCGCCGACGAGGAGGCCTGGTCACCACCCCCAACCGTCGCCACCTGGCGTGCTGGCATCCCTCTCGAGACCGTCCGGTTCGCCGCCACCAACCACCTCTGCGTCGAGCTCTTCTACAACGGCGGATGGCGCCGCATCGAGCCGTACTCGCTTCGCCGGAGCAACGCTGGAAGGCTCCTCCTTCACGCCGAGCGGTCCGATGGAAGCGGACATCGCACCTACGGGGTCGACAAGATCGGCGGGCTCCGGGTAACGACAGTCCCCTTCAGGCCGCGGTACCCCATCGAATTCTCCGCTCACGGCCCGCTCCACGCCCCTGCCCAGAGCCGGACTCCTGCTGGTTGGGGCAGCACCGGCCTGCGGCGCACCCCACGGCGATCAGTGTCAGGACCGGCCTACATCTACCAGTGCACGAGATGCGGCAAGGAGTTCCGCCACACCAAACACAACGCCACCCTTCGAGCCCACAAGGATCCATACGGGCACCCGTGCGGTGAACGACGCGGCATCTACCTGGGCACTCGATGATCCGTTCCCGGCTTAGGGCCCCTCACATCAAGAGCGGCGTCTCGGAGCCACCCCCATGTGGTCGTCACACCCGCTGGCTACCCTCTGGGTACGGCATCTGACCTGGCGGGGTCGTCGCCGCGAGGTGTCAACGAGTGCAGGAGATGACCAGCAGGTAAGGGAAGTGATGTCGGAGGCTGTCACCGGAACCGACGAGTGCATGAACTGGGACGCTGACGCGCCTGCTCCGGCGTTTACGCTCAACCTCAGTGCGTTCACCGGGTCAGTGGCGGCGGACAGCCTGTCGCGGAGGGTCAAGGCCCTTGCCTGCACTGCGCCGCTCCACGCCTTGGAGACCAACAAGGTCCGGGTCGCCGACGGTCGGTGGACGCGTCTCAACTGCTGGGAACTGGGGTTCGTGGCGATCGACGCGGTTGCCGTCGCGATGGACTTTGACACCGGAGCTTCCTATGACATTACGGTAGATCTGGTGGCTGGCCAGGCCGCCCGCCAAGACCCCGGTCTAGGTGGCGACGACACTCGGGCCGCCGCAACGTGGGTCGTGGAGGGACTCATCTCTGGCCGAGGTGGCGACGAGCCATTCCATGCCGTCTACGGTCGATGGCAGGACAGCGGCCCGTATGAGAGCCGGGGGTTT
>JBEKVF010000497.1:0-3956 GCA_049514295.1 Acidimicrobiales bacterium | reverse complement strand
CTCGGCCGTCAGGAGCGCCACAATTCGCAGCCGGCCGCTCGGGATTCCCTCAGGGGGGAGCGTGTCTTGGTGACCGGTGCAGGCGGTTCGATCGGTCAGGAGCTGTGCCGGCAAATCCGCAGCTGCAATCCCGCATCGCTCCACATGTTGGACCACGACGAGTCGAACCTGCATACCCTGCAGCTCGAGCTCGACGGCGAGGCGCTTCTCGACAGCTCAGACGTCATCATCGCGGATATCCGCGACGGTGCTCGCATCAGGCAGGTCTTTCAGGCCACCCGACCCAGTGTTGTCATTCACGCCGCCGCCCACAAGCATCTGCCTCTGCTGGAACGACATCCCTGCGAGGGCGTCAAGTCCAACGTTCAGGGGACTCAGAACCTCGTTGAAGCGGCGCTCGAGGTGGGCGCCAGTCGGTTCGTGCTCATTTCAACCGACAAGGCGGCAGACCCTAAATCCATCCTCGGAGCCACCAAACGACTTGCGGAGATGATCCTGCAGGCTCACGCAGCACGAAATACGAGCATGTGTTCGGTCCGATTCGGCAACGTGCTCGGCAGCCGCGGATCGTTCTTAACGGTTATCGCCGATCAGGTGGAGCGGGGCGATGCAGTCACGGTCACCGATCCGGAGGTCACGCGTTTCTTCATGACGGTTGAGGAGGCCGTGGGATTGGTGCTCTCGGCGGCACCAATGGCGGAGTATGGAGAAACTTTCGTGCTCGATATGGGCGAACCGGTACGAATTGTCGATCTGGTGAACCGGTATGCCGATCAGCTTCACGTACCCGAGGTGCAGATTCGATACACCGGACTTCGACCAGGAGAAAAGCTTCATGAGTCGCTCTTCGGCGAGTCCGAGGAGCGACTGCCGACCGTTGAGCCGGCTATTTGGGCGACCCGACCGGCCCGCATTCCCGACGATTTTACTGGCCGGTTAGAGAAGCTGTATTCCGCCGCGGCCAAGGGCGAGGACGAAGTCGTCCGCGCCCAGCTCGAGGACCTAATGCCTGAATACTCGCCGGAACCCGCCAATGCCGAGGAGCTCCGGGCGGCCCTCACGACCCCCTACCCCGACGAGTTCTGATGCGGGCCGTGTTTCGCACTGGCGGTGAGCAGATCGAGTTGTGCTGCCGGCAGCGATTCTTATCGGGAGTCTTGGAGGAAGGGCTCGTAGGCGAGTTCGCTGAGGCCGATGCCTCTCGCCCCGATATTCGCGTGACGGTGGAGAACAGCGTCGATGCCTTCGACACCCACGGATGGGACGTCCTGACGAGAGATGCATGGCGACGGCCCGGCCAGGTGTTCGTACGTGACGCCTGTTCCTCGGGTCTCGATCTGCTGATTACGACTGGTGGGCCGACTCTGGAAATCGCGGCCCGATGGCGTCCACCTCTGTCAGGGCGGGCGGCGTCGGTTGTCCTGCGGTCAAGGTCGCGACTACTTATACGGGCCGTCCTCTTGCAGTACCCGGCCTTGTGGTGGGGCCAACAGCATGGAAGGGCACCGTTGCACGCGTCCGTGTGCAGCGTGGGGGCGGATCACGGGCGATCTGTTCTCATTGCCGGGCCAGGCGGTGTCGGGAAGTCGTCGATGGTCAACGCGGAGTTGGAGCGTGGAGCGGTCGCCACGAGCGACAACTTGTGCTTGAGCGACGGACACACTGCCTGGGGCCTCCTCGAGCCCAGGCGCGTGCCCGCAGGTGAGGGCGAGAACAAGCGCGGCCGACGCATGCCGCATGATCGCCGAGAGGCTCCGTGGCGAGGCCGAGTGGACGAGCTCGTGCCCGAAATGGTTCTTGTTCTCCAACGTGGAACGGCAATGAGGTCGATGTCCGCTCCCTGCGACCCCGATGTAGCAGCCAGATCTCTCGTGGCCGGTACCTATATGGCGGGCGAGCTACGCCGCTACTGGGCCTTTGCCTCGACGATTGCGCTCGGTACCGGGGTGGGAGACATTCATCCCAAGGTGGATCAAGTTGCTCGAACGCTGACCGCGAGTCTCCCGTGTCGGGAGGTCACCCTCGGCGAACGCCCGGTTCCGCCACACGTTTCATGGCCGGAGCCGGAGGAGTCGCCCTGCGTGGTGCAATGGCTTTGGACCCCAGCCGTTACGAGGTCGTGTTCGTCATTGGAAGTGGCAACCGACTCATCCAGGAAGCGCAAGCGGCCGGCTTTGAGGTGGTGATCCAAGAGCATCTACGCAGTGAGATTTCCCTCATACACGACCGAGCGGCGCTCACTGACCTCAAGGCGATCCTTGGTGCTGGACAGTTCGACGTCGTCCACACCCACAGCGCTAAGGCTGGTGCGCTCGGTCGTCTCGCTGCGCGCGACGCACAAGTTGGACGGATCGTTCACACGTACCATGGCTTTCCATTTCACGAATTTCAGTCGCGCCTCCGACGTCAGACGTACATCCGCATTGAAAGGTCACTCGGGAAGTTCACCGATGCCTTCTTGGCCGTCGGACCAGCCGTCGCGGCCGAAGCCATCGTCAGGCGGATCGCGCCGTCCGAACGTGTGCGTACCATCGGCGTGGCTGTAAGCAGCGGTCTTGCCCCAGAACTCTCGGACCAGGCGGAGGCGCGCCGGCTTCTGGGCGTTCCCCCCGGGATGCGTGTGGTCGGTACGGTCGGGCGGCTGGATTTTCAGAAAGCTCCCGAGGATTTCGTCAACGCGTTGGCCGGTCTTCACCGGAAGGATGTCTACGGAGTCTGGATCGGCGACGGCCCGCTCCGAGCGAAGACGGAGAAGCTCGCGGCGCGTCGGGGCCTTACTGGACGGATGTCATTTCTCGGCGAGCGGAGTGACGTGGCCAACCTTCTTCCCGGTCTGGACGTGTTCGCTATGGCGAGCCGCTACGAAGGATTACCCTGCGCCATCGTCGAAGCGATGGCCGCAGCGCGTCCCGTGGTGGCCACAGCGGTCAATTCGGTGCCAAACGTCGTCATCTCCGGCGAGACGGGGTTGCTGGTACCCCCCGGTCGGCCAGATCTCCTCAGCCGTGCGCTTGGGTACCTCATCGAGAACCCTACTGTCGCCGCCCGCCTCGGGGCCGCCGGTCGGGCACACATCGGCGACGAATTGTCCCCTGCCGCGCTTGGAGCGGTGCTCGATGAGACCTATCGGACGGAGCTCGTCCGGGCACGCCCAGAGCCACGAAGCAAACTGGAGGCCGTCGCGTCATGACCTTGCGCTACGAGCCAACCGCGCCCCCCTCGGGCGACATTCCCTTCTGTCGCACCGAAATCACCAACGAGGCACAGGCCGGAGCCTTACGGATCCTGGCCAGCGGCTGGGTGACGATGGGCGCCGAATCGTTGGCCTTCGAAGATGAATTCTCCGCTTGGGTGGGGGCGAGGCACACGGTGGCTGTCAGTTCGTGCACGGCGGCGATCCAGATGGCACTTACCGCTCTTGATCTGCCTCCTGGTTCATCCGTGTTGACGCCGACCCTCACGTTCTGCGGCGCCGTTCAGGCCATCGTTCATGCCGGCCTGCGACCGGTACTCATCGACTGCGACGAACGCACACAAACGGTCTCGCCCGAGGGAGTGGCCGCCGCCGCCAAGCACGGAGCCGCGGCCATGGTCATCCAACATATGGCGGGTTATCCGGTAGACGGCACTGAACTCGCCGCCGCGGCAGGTATCCCCGCGGACAATGTTGTCGAGGACGCCGCTCACGGTCTGGGCGCCACTGTACGAGGCTGGGCCGTGGGCAGTGACGCTCGCGCAGCTTGCTTCAGCTTCTATGCAACGAAGAACCTTCCCATCGGAGAGGGTGGCGCCATAACCACCAATGACAGTGACCTGGCTGACCGGTTCCGGCGCATGCGACTGCACGGAATGAGTGGTGACGCGTGGCGGCGGTACCACCGTGGGGCCAGCTGGCGGTACACGGTGACGGAGGGTGGGATGAAAGCCAACTTCACCGACCTTCAAGCTGCTATTGG
>JBEKVF010000496.1:0-3936 GCA_049514295.1 Acidimicrobiales bacterium | reverse complement strand
CTCTCCCGACCGCTATGTCGGGACAGAGGTTGTCCCCGAGCCACTGAACCGCCAGGTTGGCCACGTCGTAGAGGCGGTCGTAGGCGACCAACCCGGGAACGTCTTCGCTGTCGCAGATAAGAGCATCGAACTGGCGCCCGGCGACCATGAGCGGACTCCAGGGCAGACGCGCCCGGTCGAACCAGTGTGTGAGTTCAACTCGGTCAACCGGGTCAACTCTGTCGCAGACCGTCACCACCATCGGGCCATCGCCCCCGATCGTTCAGCGAAACGTTGACTCAGTGAACCACAACGAAACGCGTTCCCACGGTCAATATCGACCAAAGTTCGGACGGCCTTGAGGCAATCCAACCGGACTTGCTCTCGCGGGTTGTCGATACGTTGACCAAACAGATTTCGGCCGGCTCTATCTCGAGACGGTCCGCAAATGTCAGCGTGATCACTGAGGGCGGTGGTTCGTCACCGCCCCCTATACAACTCAGACTTCACGAAGGCAGTCGCAACGGCGGGGAGCTCATATCGCTGCCGGGTAGGTGCGGCACTGCGGTATTCCCCTGTCGGGCCCTGATGACGAGGCTGTGACCCGATTACGTCAGGCCAGGCCAGCACAGCTCGCTGAAGGTCCTACGGCATGGGCGACGCAGTGCGGGGTCGCATCAACTCGAAGAAACCTTGGTGCTCCGCGATCACTTGAATCGCATCCCAGAACCGGACCGCCTCTTCACCGGTTGGCGCTTCACACATGACCGGCCCCTTGAATCCATACGGCGGGTCCGACTCAACGACGATCGTCGGAGTCTGCGCCTTTTGGCCGGCGAACGCATACGCAATCTGCATTGATCCGAGAATTTGAGCATCCCACTTGTCGTCATGCTGCGCGTCAGCGAGCGACGGGTCCAGCCCGCACGCAGCGAGGCAGTCATTGATCATCGATCCGCCACCGGCTACTAGGACTGAACGATCCGTCCCGAAGTAACGAGGCCCCCATTCTGTGTACAGGGCATCCACCGCGGGCTCCCCAACCTCGGCACGGACCGCTTCAAAGACCCGAAGCATGCGATGTGACAGCTCGTGCGCCGCCAAACCAAGGGCTCGATGCTCAGAAGGGAAGCCTGGTGCCAAGTCGTACTCGTCTCGGATCTCGATGCAGTACGACTTCCACGTGATGGTGAGGTCTCGTACTGGGGCCACGTCGACGAGCCACCGGGAGGTGACCCATGCCCATGGGCAACTCGGATCGACAAAGAACGAGACGTTGCTCATGTCGCCACGCTATCGGCGACACCGGAACGAGGGTGTCACTGCAAAAGCTCGCCGGGCTCGTCGAATCGAGTGAGCGGGCAGGCGATAACTTGGGGTGCCCCCGTTGCCGGGTCATTGCAGTCGCAATCGACCCCTAGGCTGTCGCGGGGCCCTCGCGGATCAGGGGAATAATGCCCTCATGGGCGAGGAGCTGATGACACTTCCGGGGACGTGCGAGCGGGGGTCAATCCTCGATCGAGAGCGTGCTCGACCATCCTCGCCGTGGCCGTCGTCGGCACCTTCAGGGGGTGCAGGTCAAGGATGTGACCGCACGGCGCGGTCCACCATTTAGTCCTGACGCGAGGAGGGGGATGGAGCCGATCCCGGCGCTTGAGGTCAGCGAGGTTCGCTTCGACGAGACGGTCGACGCGGTCGTCGTGGGCCGGTCGTCGTGGGCCTGGGCGCTGCGGGCGCGTCGGCGGTTGTGGCGGCGCGCCAGACAGGAGCGGACGTGCTGGCCGTCGAACGTGGTGCGGGACCCGGAGGGACGTCGGCCAATTCTGGCGGTCTCATCTACCTGGGGGGCGGCACGGCCCTCCAGAGCGCCTGTGGCCTCCAGGACTCATCGGAGAACATGGCGGCGTTCCTCCGGGCCGCCCTTGGGCCCGGCGTGGACGACGATCGCGTGGACGTCTACTGCGAGGGTTCGCCGGACCACTTCGACTGGTTGGTCTCGATCGGCGTGCCGTTCCGGGCGGCGTTCTGCGACGAGCCGAACCGCGAATCGGCCGATGACGCGGGGCTGCTCTTCAGCGGCGGTGAGGACGCCTACCCGTTTGACGAGATCGCAATCCCGGTACCGCGCGGTCACAAGCCGCAGTGCATGGACTCTGCCGGCGGCTTCCTCATGGAACGCCTCGGTGCCGCCGTGTCGACCAGCGGCGCTCGCGTGGTGGCCGACGCCCGCGCCGAGGCGCTGGTCATCGACGGTGGGGACGTCGCCGGCTTGCGCGTGCGGACCGACGACGGGCCCCGTGCCATCCGGGCCCGTGGCGGGGTGATCCTGGCCACCGGCGGGTTCATCCACAACGAGGCGATGGTCGCCGAGCATTGCCCACAGGCCCACGTCCCCGACGCTGCCTGGCGGATTGGCACCCCGACCGACGACGGCCGCGGGATCCGCATGGGCGCCGGCGCCGGCGCGGTGACGACCAGGCTCGACGCCTTCGAGTGCGCCCTGCCCCTCGGGCCGCCCCACCGTCTCGCACGGGGAATCCTCGTCGACCGCCACGGCGAGCGATTCATCAACGAGGATGCCTACACCGGTCGCATCGGGTTCCACGCCCTCCGCGACCACGACGGCTTCGTCTACATGATCACCGACGACGTGATCCACGAGCCGAACCTCCTCGGACTCCGCGTCGGCTACGCCGCGGCCACCCCCGAGGAACTGGCCGCCGACCTCGACGTTCCCCCCGACGCTCTGGCGCGCACGGTGCGCGAGTACAACGAGGCCGCGGCCCACGGTGACGACTCGGCATTCCATAAGCGCGCGCCCTACCTGCAGCCCATCGGCGTGCCGCCGGCGAGCGGCATCGGCGCCATCGACCTGCGCGTTGACCACGGCGCCATCTATGCGACCTTCACGCTCGGCGGTCTCGTCACCGACCCCGACGGCGCCGCGCTCGACAGCGCGGGTCATCGCATCTCGGGTCTCTACGCCGTCGGCCGGACCGCCGCCAGCCTCGCGGCCCACCACTACGCCAGCGGCATCAGCCTCGGCGACGGCTCGTTCTTCGGCCGACGCGCCGGCCGCCACGCGGCAGCCCAAGCCCGAGCGGGGCGCTCCTTGCCGCACTAGGACGTGTCAGTCCCGCATCGAGGGATGAGCCAGATCGGGTCGAGGTGGCCTTTGGCTGACAGTCTGATGGGTCGACGGTTGGCCTGCCCGGGGTTACGCGAGCTGGACACACTCGCAAGGACTTCCCACCGCGCGAGCGAACCGTCAGCCCTCGGTGCGATGATGCCCGCATGACAGAGAAGAAGAGGGTCGTCGTCTGGGGGACGGGGTTCGTGGGGAAGATGGTGATCCCCGAGGTGCTGCGCCACCCGAACTTCGAGTTGGTCGGCGTCGGGGTCAGCAACAAGGACAAGGTCGGCCGGGACGTCGGAGAGATCTGCGGCATCGGGCCCATCGGGCTCGCCGCCACCGACGACCTGAGTGCGCTCGTCGCCCTGCGACCCGATGCGCTGGTGCACTACGGCCCCACGGCGGGGCTGGCCGACGCCAACATCCGGGACATGGGCGCCTTTCTCCGGGCCGGCATCGACGTGTGCTCGACCGCCATGACACCGTGGGTCTGGCCGACCATGAAGCTGAACCCGCCCACGTGGACCGACCCGATCACCGAGGCGTGCAAGGAAGGCGGCGCCACCTGCTTCACAACGGGCATCGACCCGGGCTTCGCCAACGACCTGTTCCCCATGACGCTGATGGGTCTCTGCGGCGAGGTGCGCAAGGTGAAGGCGCTCGAGATCCTCGACTACATCAACTACACCGGCGCCTACGAGGACGAGATGGGCATCGGGCGCCCGCCCGAGTTCACACCCATGCTCGAGCACACCGACATCCTGGTCATGTCGTGGGGCGGCACTGTGCCGATGATGGCCCACGCGGCCGGCATCGAGCTCGAT
>JBEKVF010000495.1:0-4053 GCA_049514295.1 Acidimicrobiales bacterium | reverse complement strand
TCCCGGACGACCTCATCCCACTCGGCTTTGGTCGAGTTCACATCGAGGATGTTGAAGCTCGCCATCTCGTGGCTGCCGGCACCGCGGCCCGTCCCCCACTCATAGCGGCGCCCCGTGACGTGGTCGAGCATGGCCGCCCGCTCCGCCAGGCGCACCGGGTGCTCCTTGCGCGGGGACAGGCTGTTGATCCCCGAAGCCAGGTGGATATAGTCCGTCTGACCTGCGACGAGTCCCATGACGACTTCCGGCGCTGACATGTGGCTGTACTCCGTCAGGCAGTGGTGCTCGCCGAACCACGCGTACTTCCAGTTGTGCTTGTCGGCGAATATCGCGTAGTCCGCCTCTCGCATCAATTGGCGGTGCTCCCACTCGGTGTCGTGGGCACCGGGACCTGGGATGTAACCGTTCAGGAAAATGCCGAATTCCATTGAGCCTCCACTATCGGACCATACGCGTGGGACATAACCGGACCGACGGTCACAGGGCGTTCAGTTGCGCCTGCTGTGCCGCCGTCAACTGCACGACGTTCTTGGAGTTGCAGTTCCAGATGGACTGCGTGGGGTGGGTGATCGCTTTGTCGAAGAGGATCCCCTTGGCTGACAACTGGAGCAGGGCGAAACACGGGGAGGGCTGGGGGTTCTCGTTGGAGAGCGTCAAACTCGGCACTGGTGCCTGAATGCCTCCGGCGTCCCAGTTCTTCGTGGCGGCGGCGTGGGTCAGCACGCAGTTCACCGTGAGGGTGGCGCCGCAGGCCGACGCCGACTTCGCCCACAGGAGCCACGACTCGGCCCCCTCCTCGTCGTCGAAGTCGATGGTGTCACCCTTGGCGTATCTGTGCATGGTGGTGACGAGCTCTTCGGTCGAGGGGTTCTGCGAGGCCAACCCGAGTGGCCACCACGACGTCTCGACGTAGACCGGGGGCAGGCTCGGGTTAGCGACCACGGCTTGCTGCGTCTGGGTGTTGTCGAACTGGACTCCCAGCGCAACGAAGGCGGGGTGGTAGCCGGCGGTCGTCATCGCCTGGGCGAAGGGAGTGAAGTTGGCATTGTCGGCGGGCCACAGGGCCGTGACCCCCTTTTGCTGATATTGCTCGACGTAGGGCGCCCAGTTCTCCACCGAAGTCGGGGGCTCCAGGAAGTCGACGACGGTCCAACCCGCAGCCTCGGCGCCGAACTCGTACTTCGTTTCGGGCTGAAGGACCGAGGGGGTATCGGACCCCCCCATGCCGGCCACCTTGACCGCCTTCGGGTAGGCCTTGGCCAGCGCGAAGAACCACCCCGAGGAGATCGAGTCTGTATTGCCGCCACTCGGGTCGACCTGGTCGGTGGCAGCATCGGACGCGTTCGAGGCGAGGTAGCCGGTGATCTGTCCCAGCCCGCACTTCTCACGGATCGGGACGGACGGCTGGTCGAGGGCCATGCCGCCGCCGACCGCCATGAAGTCGCTCTGGCAGGCCGCTGTCGCTTCCTGCGCCGCGTTGAACAGCGCGGCGTCCCGGTTGTCGATCACGATCTTGCGCCCGTCGATGCCCCCGGCGGCGTTGCACCAGTCCGCGAAGGCGGTGGCCTGCTCGGGGAACTCCACCTCGAGTCCCGGAGTGATGGTGTTGGCGGCGTCGTTGAAGACGGCGATGTTGATGGTCTTATCGCCCACACCGCGCACCGAGGAGGCACCGCCCGGTCCCGGTTCGCAAATTTTGCCGACCCCGGGCCACACGCCGCTGGCGCTCGACGCCGTCGTCGCCGCCGCGGTGGTCGACGAGAGTGCGATGGACGTCCCGGCGAAAATCACTGCCGCCATTGCCAGCGGCAGCGCCGACTTTCGAAGCTGGATCAGCCCCTTGCAGAACATCCTCACACCCTCCCCTTGTGATCGGATCGCTCAACTATGACCCCAACCGAAGCGGGGGTGCCGCGCACAGGCTAGGCGACGGCGAACCGAAATGCATGGGAACCGATCCTCAGCTGTTCGACCACGCCTGTAGGGTCCATTTATTCGTTCAATGCCCTGACCTGGAGCTTCACGGGGCGCCAGCGTGTGGGTACGACCATCGGTGAGACGGGAGGGTCGAGGCTCGTCGAGGTGCCTACCTCTGGTGCTACCGCACCGCCTCTTTCCGTTGTGGGACTCATTGACCAACGAGGGCACCGATGCGGGACGGACGATGCCACGCCGGACCAGAAGGCACTGGGTTGCCATCGACGAGGGGAAACGACCGCCTGATCACACCGTCGCCGTGGGAGTGCCAGATTGAGCGAGGCGGGCCAGCTCTTCCTGGATCAACTGCTCGTAGTCCTCTTCGTCCTGCTTGGCCTTGCGCGGGCTCCAGCGGCCCTTGATCAAGAAGATCGTCGGCAGGAACACGACCATGCCGCCCACGCACACCCAATACCAACGCTGCCACTGCTTGGGTGTCTCGTTCACGGCGTTCTGCAGCGCCGTCAGCTGCGCCGAGTGCGCGGAGAGGTAGTCGAGCTGTGCGGTATAGGGGACGACCAGAGTATCGAGTTTCTTCTCGTTGGCCACCAGCTGGGCGAAGTCCGCCGCTCCGATCGCCTTGATGGTCGCTGCGATGTTGGCCGCTGAAGGGTTCTTCGCCACGGCGTTTACGACCGCTTGGTGCTCGTTGATCACCTTCAAGAGCGCGGCGTGGCTGGTGGCGAAGGCCACGGATACCGGGTGTTCCTTCAAGAAGGCCTGGATCTGCGGCGTGGCGTAGGGCTGGTTGTCGATGATCGGGTTTACCGTGTTGATCACGAGCGGCAGGAAGATGAACGAGATGGCGACGACAAGGCGCAGGAGCCAACCCCACAGAGCGAGCCCGGTGGCCACGAGCGCGGGGTTCTTCGCCTCGACCGTCTCGGTGTAGGCGGCCATCCACGGGGCATAACAGATCGACAGGCACACGGCCAGACATACGCCGAGGAAGACCAACGTTGAGTACCCAGTGTAAGGGTGGGTCGCCCGGAGCAAGAAGAGAATCAGGAAGATGATCGCCCCGATGGCGCCGACCACCATGAAGGGCTTGCGCACCTTGAGCTTGTCCGAGACGAACCCCACCACGATGAGGACCACGATCTCGGCCCCCCAGAACCATTGATTCAGGCCGTTGGCCTGGGCCACCGAGAAGTTCGACCCGTCGGAGTTCTTGAACACGGTGGACCAATAGATGGTAAAGAATCCGGCTGCCGCGTAGTACACGAGGAGGAACAGTGCGATACCGAGGGCGGAACCCACGAGGTCCCACTTGAGGATCTGCGCCCAGGGCCGCTGCGTCGCCATGAGCAACTCTTCGTCGGAAATGCCGCGGGCGCGGGCTTCGAGGAGAGCAGCGTCGCTCATCGAGACCATCAGCTGGTCGCGCAGCCTCGAAGAAAGGTCCTTCAAGAAGAAGAGGCACAGCACGAAGACGACGAGTGCGGTGATGCCCGAGAAATAGAACTGGCTGTGCCAGCCGGTGGGGTTTGACGCGCTCGTAAAGTGGTCGAGCGTGTGGGCGGCAACCACGCTCACGACGAGCGAGCCGGCGACCGGGCCGAGCGTCCAGAATCCCATGGCCGACGCCCGGCCGATCTGGGGGCTGAAGTCGCGCACGAGGGCTGGGGTGGCCACGAGGATGGCACCTTCGACCAGACCGAGCAGGCAGATCACCGTGGCAAACGTCCACTCGGTGTGGGTGGCCGGGACGCCGAAGGTGATGAGGATGCCCACGATGAGCAGCCCGTAGATCACGACGTTGGAGCGTCCGAGCCGGTCGGTCTGGCTGGCGGGCAGCGAAGCGAATGCGCCGATGGCGTTCGAGATGATGACGATCCAGACGTAAAAGGAGAACGACATGTGGTACGTCGCGAGGATGTTCGGAGTGACGCCGGTCTGCGTGTAGTACGTGTAGTACAAGACGATTGTGGCGATGACTGCCAAACCAAGGAGCCCGATTCGTCGTTTGGAGTTCGGGTATTCGTCGATCTGGTGGACGAAGAGCACGCGGAATGCGGGGCTGTGCTGTTTGCGAGCCTCTGGCGTCGTCGGATTCGTGGTCATTCGGGACCCCCG
>JBEKVF010000494.1:2346-3075 GCA_049514295.1 Acidimicrobiales bacterium | reverse complement strand
TCGTCGACGCTCGAACCCGATCCGGCGCCGCTACCGATCTCCCAGTGGGTGATGACACTCACCAGCGCGCTGCCGTTGGACCGGTAGCCGGCCCCGGTGATCCCGATGCTCCCGTTGGGGTCGTCGGTCACGAGAGGGGAATTCTGGAAGCTGTAGGCGGCGCCGATGGTGTCCACCTCTGCGCCCGAACGCCCGTCGAACACGTCGATGCCCGCCGTCGTCGGGACCAGCACGTCCTGGTAGCCGCCACCGGTGAGGTCCGCCGTCACCGGCGAGCCGAGGACGGCGCCCGAGGTGGGCGCCGACCACAGGATGGCCCCGTTGCTGCCGTTCAGCGCGTAGATCGTGCCGCTCGAGGTCCCGGTCTGCGTCCCCTCCACCACGGCCAGCTGCCCGTTGCCCTCGACGTCGGCCAGGGCCGGCGAGTCGGCGGTGATCCCGTCCAGCGTGTCGCTCCAGGCCAGGCCGCAGCTGGTGTTGATGGCGAAGACCTTGTCCGAGTCGGAGGCGCCCTGGTAGTAGCTGCCGTCACCGATGGCGATCCCGACCGCACCGCCGGAGAGAAACTGGCCGACGGCCGGAGAGGAGCGGTCGATGTTCTGGCTCGTGTTGTACTGGCAGATCAGCCCGCCGGCGGGGTTCCCGGTCCCCGCGTTGCCGGCGCTCGAGAGGATCCGGATGTGGCCCCCGTTGGAGTACGTCTGCCCGTAGGCCACACCGGCACTGGAG
>JBEKVF010000494.1:0-2341 GCA_049514295.1 Acidimicrobiales bacterium | reverse complement strand
CTGACGATCTCGCTGTTCCCGTCGGCATAGAGGTCGGCCAGCGCGGCCGTCGAGAACACCGAGTCGGCCGTGAACCACGGGAAGCCGCTGAGCAGGGCGCCACTCGATGCGGCAAGGGCGTCGGCGTTCTGGCCGAGCGAGCCGGCCTCGACCCCGTAGCCGTCCGCATAGCCCCCCACGGTCAGGGAGGCAGACACGGCCGAATGGGGGGTGGAGTCGCCCGCGGGATTGTCCTCCTGGACGAACCACCGGTCACCCCCGTCGGGGGCGATGGCCTGATAGCCACCCGAACCCGGGGTGGTCGCGTTGCCCGTGCCGACGTACACCGTGTCGAGCCCGTTGGCGTCGATCGGCGCCACCGAGGGCGACGAGTCGACCGGCGCACCGGCGTCATAGGGCCACCCGGCGACACCCGAGCCGTTGGAGAGGTGGAAGGCGTAGACGTACCCGGCCCGGTCCCCCACAACCACCGAGGGCTGGCCGTCGAGGTCGGCCACGTTGGGCGACGAGAGCGCGACCTCGTTGTTGGGGTCGTCGAGGGTCTGCTGCCAGGTCTGGCTGGCGACGAAATGCGCCACCTCGTCGGCACCGGCCGAGGTCGCTGATGGGATCGCGAGGACGGCGAGCACGCCGACGGCGGCCACGATGCCGCGGTGGATACGGCGAATTTCCCTGGTGCGCATTGCTCCCCTCTCGTCGTGCGCTGCATTCCCGGATCCGTTCCAGACCCATCGGCGCGCCGGCGGGAGACCCCGCCTGGCACCTGAAACCATATCCAGGAGCGCCCCCTCTCAATCAATCCTCGCTGCAATCCCCGTGCACCAGTGCCGTCGACGGGCGCCAACTCCTGCCGAACGACCCTGTCACACATGACACCGTCGGCCGTACCGTGCAGACAGGAAGCTGCATCGGCGATGAGGACGGAGGCACGGTGACGCGACGTGATGCACGGATGGGCCTGTGAGCGCCATCCCGGTGGAATTCGACCTCTCCTTCACCGACCACGGCCACAGGCTCGTCTACGACGTCTACGGCTCGTCCTCGAGCCCGCTCGTCGTGTACCTGCACGGCCTGTTGCTGGACGCGGAGCTCAACCGGGGCATCGCCCAGGCCCTCGCCGAGCAGGGCTACCGGGTCGTGCTGTTGGACCTGCTCGGCCACGGCCGTAGCGACAAGCCGACCCACGCGTCGACGTACCGCATCGACAGCTACGCGGACCAGGTCATCGCGCTCCTGGACCACCTCGGGGTCGAGGAGGCCGTGCTCGGGGGCATCTCGCTCGGCGCCAACGTCAGCCTTTTCGCGGCCACCCGCTACCCGGAACGCACCCGGGCGCTGATCCTCGAGATGCCCGTGTTGGAGCGAGCGGTGCCGGCCGCGGCCATGATTTTCGTGCCGATGGTCCTCGCCGCCCATTACGGACGGCGGGTGATGAACGTCACGTCGGGCCTGATGCGCCGGATCCCCAGGACGAGAATCGGGCCACTCAACAGCGTGCTGAACGCGTTGTCGGTGTCCCCCGACGCCACGTCGGCCGTGCTCCACGGGGTGCTGGTCGGGCCGGTGGCCCCCACCCAGGAGGAGCGCCGCTCCATTCAGGCCCCGACCCTGGTGCTGGCGCACCGCAACGACGTCATCCACCCGTTCGACGACGCCGTCGGCCTGGTGGGACGGATGCCGAACGGCGTGCTCATCCGGGCCCGCTCACCGTTGGAGCTCAGGCTCCGGCCGAAACGGCTCACCGAGGAGATCGTGGCCTTCCTGTCCGGCCTCGACCCGACCTCGATGCAGCGCCGGCCCCACCGATCGGCCTGATCCCGGAGGTCACAGCCGGGATCGGCCCGCAATGGGGGTCAACGGCCCTGCCCCGAGGTGTGCTGCGGCGCGACAACGGAAGCAATGGTGACGCGCGACCACTCATCGGGCCCGCTCCGGAACCACGAAGACGTCGGCACACGCTCCGCTGGGTGGTGGCCGGCATCGCCCTCGTCGTCCTCGCCGCTGCCGGCACCTTCGCCTTCCTGTGGTCCCACAGTGGCGCCCACGCGGTCCCCTCGAGCGTGGCGATCCAGCGGTTCCTCCAGGAGGGGGGTGCGAGCGGCGCCGACCCGGGGGCGGGGCCCGCCCCCGGCGTCTACTCGTACAGCGGGACGGGCACCGAGACGATCTCGGTCCCACCCAAGTCCCAGTCCGAGGGGCCCGGGATCCCCGGCACGGTCGTCCGACAGGCCGGCGGGTGCTTCGAGTTCCGGCTCGACTTCTCGGACTTCCACTGGCAGAGCTGGGACTACTGCGTCCGTGACGGAACGCTGGTGTCGCCGACGAGGGCCGGCTACTACAA
>JBEKVF010000493.1:0-3097 GCA_049514295.1 Acidimicrobiales bacterium | reverse complement strand
CAGGCGCGCACCGACTCGCTCACCGGGTGCCTGAGCTACGGCGTCTTCTACCAGCAGCTGCGTGTCGAAGTAGACCGCGCCCTGCGGCACAGTCAGGCCCTGAGCCTGCTCGTCGTCGACATCGACCTGTTCAAGTCCTTCAATGACTCCCGCGGCCATGCCGCTGGGGACACGGCCCTTGTCAACGCTGGGGCAACCATCAGGCGGATCATCCGATCCATCGACGTCGCTGCCCGGATCGCGGGCGACGAGTTCGCCGTGATCCTTCCTATGACCGACCTGGAGAGTGCGCGCACAATTGCCGAGCGGATGGTCAGAGGCTTCGATCAGTCGGGGGGATCCGAAGTCAGCGTGAGCATCGGCTATGCCGCTCTCGACCCGCTAGAACCGACGAGCCAGAAACTCTTGCGGGATGCTGATCGAGGCCTCTACCGGGCAAAGGCAAATGGACGCGGTCGGACTGCGACCATCTCAGATGTGGGAGCTGGCACCGCACACCATGGTCGGCGCGGTCGGGAGCTCGCGGACCGGGTGATCGGGCAAGCCGATTGGACCCGGCTCGAAGAGAGCCTGCGGGAGTCGAACCGGGCAACGGCCGAGGCGTCGTCGATCATCGACACGCTGCAGTCGACGCCATCGGTCGGGTTCGGGTACGTGGACCGGGACTTCCGGCTCGTGCGCATCAACCCGATGCTCGCATCGGCCAACGACGGCAGGGTCGAGGACCAGATCGGGCGGACGATCGCCGAGGTCGTCCCCGCCCTGTGGCCATCCCTCGAACCCATCTACCGCTGCGTCCTTGACACGGGTGAGCCTGTCGTCAATCGGGAGGTGTCCGGGCCGGTCGCCACAGACCCGGATCGAATCCACTCCTGGCTCACGAACCTAAGCCCGGTCATGGTGAACGGACTCGTGACCGGCATCGCCATCGTCGTCGTCGACATCACCGACCGGAAGCAGCTGGAGGAGAGTCAGGCCACCCTGACCCGGGCGGTCGTCAGCGCCCTCTCGGCTTCCGTCGAGATGCGCGATCCGTATACGGCCGGACACCAGGAGCGCGTGGCGCAACTCGCCATCGCCATCGCGGCCGAGCTTCAGATCACACCCCGTGAGATCGACGAGATCGGGCTGGCCGCCAGGATCCATGACATCGGCAAGCTGTCGGTTCCGGCGGAGCTGCTCACGCGTCCGGGCCGACTCAGCGAGACCGAGATGGCGGTGGTGCGGATGCACAGTCAGGCCGGCTTCGACATGCTGATGAAGGTGCACTTCCCCGAGCACGTGGCAGACATGGTCCTGCAGCATCACGAGCGCTCCGACGGTTCGGGCTATCCGTACGGCCTGCGGGGCGATCAGATCCCCATTGGGAGTCGCATTCTCGCCGTGGCGGACGTCGTCGAATCGATGGCCTCGGGAAGACCCTACCGGCCGGCCCTCGGCCTGGACGTCGCGCTCGACGAAATACGGGATGGCTCGGGCAATCGGTATGACAGAGACGTCGTCGAGGCCTGTGTGAGCCTGATTGAGAACCGCACCGTGATCCTTGATCAGAACGGATCGCTCGTTCCGGCGTGTCGGTGATCTGACTCCACGCGAACCGGTCCTAGCCGTCTGAGGCCGGGACGAAGCTGAGGCGCACTCGGCGCCGCGGATTGTCGACGTTGAGGTCCACGAGCACCAGGGACTGCCAGGTGCCGAGTGCGACCCGACCATTGAGCACGGGAAGGGTGAGCGACGGGCTAACCAGGGCCGGCAGCAGATGATCGGCCCCGTGTCCCGGAGAGCCGTGGGCGTGGCGGTACCGGGCGTCGCGCGGGAGGAGCCGCTCGAGGGTGTCGAGCAGATCGGCATCCGATCCCGAACCCACCTCCATCAGGGCCAGGCCGGCCGTGGCGTGGGGCACGAAGACGTTGACGAGCCCGTCACCGAGCCCGGCACAGAATCGCGCGAGCTCCGCGGTGAGCTCGACGATCCGGTCCCGGGAGGTGTCGATCTCTAACTCGAGTGACTGCATCGACCACCCAGTCTGCCGCTTCGGCACCGGGCCCCGCGGGCCGGTCGCGGTAGCGTCCGCGCTCATGCGCATCAGAGTGGGCCTTGTCCGGCCATGACGGTCGTGCTCGTACACGGCGGCGGCACGACCGCCCGCTTCTGGGACCGCCTGCTTCCCCTGCTGGACACCACGACGATCGCCGTCGACCTGCCCGGCCGGGCGCACAAGCCCGCCGACCTGGCCACGCTCTCGGTCGACGAAGAGGTCGCCTCCGTGACCTGCCCGGCCGGGCTCACAAGCCCGCCGACCTGGCCACGCTGTCGGTCGACGAAGAGGTCGCCTCCGTCGTGGCCGACATCGAGTCGGGGGCCGGCGACGGGCCGGTCGTGCTGGTGGCACATTCCTCCGGCGGCCTGGTCGTGCCCGGCGTCGTCTCCGCCCTCGGCGGCCGCGTGAGCTCCATCCTCTTGAACGCCGCGCTCGTCCCGGCCGAGGGAGGCTGGGGGATCGACTGCATGAAGGAGCGCCACCGTGAGGGCCTCGTCCTGGCCCTTGCCGCAGCCGAGCGCGACGGCCGGACGATCACCCTGCCCGGGCCTCCCGGGGATCCCGAGTCATTCCGCCACGCGTATGGTGGCGACCCGCTCGACGACGAGACCCTGGCGTTCGTCGTCGATCCCGTTCGCTGCGTGGAGGACACGGTGCACCACTACTTCCAGCCCGTGCACTGGTCCGCGGTCAGCGGTGTCCCGATCACGTACGTGCTCAACGAGCGGGACCGCCCTGTGCCACCGGACACGCAGGAGGAGATGGCACGGCGGCTCCCGGCGCCGGCGACGGTGCTCCGGGTCGACTCGGGCCACCTCCTCCCGGTGACGTCGCCGGCCACGTTCGCCGGGGTCGTCGCCGGGGTCGTCGCCGGATCGGGCGCCGTCGCCCCGGGCGCCGCCAGCAGCCCGTCGGGGTCCACGAGTTTGTAGCCCTCCCACGCCTCGGTGACCCATGTGGCCAGCCAGCGGGCCTTCTCCTCCCCCGTCGGCAAGCTCGCGCCCGGGGCCGGACGCCAGACGCGCTCGGCCGTCGCACACAGGATCACGTGCCGCT
>JBEKVF010000492.1:0-4438 GCA_049514295.1 Acidimicrobiales bacterium | reverse complement strand
GCCATGGCCTCGGGCACCGAGTGCGTCACCGGGATGAACTCGACGTCGCAGGCGCCGATCCGCACCCGCTCCCCGTCGGCCACCGACACGAAGCGGGTCTTGTCCGCCAGCCCGGCCTCTTCGATCCTGTGCCGCGCCAGGCCGACGGTCAGCTCGGAGCCGTAGATCGGGGCGCTCAGCTCGCGCAGCAGGTAGGCCAACCCCCCGGTGTGGTCCTCGTGGCCGTGAGTGAGGACGATCCCGTCCACTCGGTCCTTGCGGTCCTGTAAGTAGGTGAATTCGGGCAGCACCAGGTCGATGCCCGGCATGTCCGGCTCGGGGAACATGATCCCGCAGTCGAGGATGACGATGCGCCCCTCGACCTCGATGCAGGCGCAGTTCCGGCCGATCTCGCCCAGTCCGCCGAGGAAGACGACCCGGACGGGCTTCGGTTTGCCGCGCTCAGCCAAGCGGCGCGACCGTGACCGCCGGTGGCCCGACAGCGGCCATGACCTTCGCCGCCTGGGCGTCGAGCTCGGGGGTGGACGCCCCCATGGGCAGGCGGCATTGGCCGACCCGGAGGCCCAGCGCGCGCAGAATGGCCTTGGTGGGCAGCGGGTTCGGGAACTCCGCCGAGGACTCGAAGTCGAAGGAGTCGAGCAACTCGGCGTTGCCGGCGATGGCGGCGCCCAGGTCGCCGGCGAGGAAGCAGTCGACGACCTTGCGGAACTGCGGACCGACCCAGTGCGCGGCCACGCTGATCACCCCGACGGCGCCCACGGACATGAGGGGCAGCGTCATGGCGTCGTCGCCGCTGTAGATCTCGAAGCCCGCCGGCACCTGCGCGGCCAGGTGCGCCGTCGTCGGCGCGTCGCCCGCCGCGTCCTTGAGCGCCACGATGGCGTGCACCTCACGCGCCAGGCGCAGCATGGTCGGCGTCTCGATGCGCCGACCCGATCGGACCGGGATGTCGTAAAGCACGACGGGGAGGTCGCCCGCCGCCTCGGCCACCACGCGGAAGTGCTCGTAGAGCCCGGACTGCGAGGGCCGGTTGTAGTAGGGCGTGACGACGAGCACGCCGTCCACGCCACTCTGCGCCGCCAGGGCCGTCATCTTGACGGAGTGCTCCGTGTCGTTGGAGCCCGTCCCTGCGATGACCGGGACCGTGACCGCCTCCGCCACGGCCCGCCACAGCTCGACCTTCTCGTCGTCGGTCAGCACCGAGCTCTCGCCGGTGGAGCCGCTCAGGACGAGCCCGTCGCTCCCGTGCGAGACGAGCCAGCGGGCCAGCTCCACCGCGGCCGCCAGGTCCAGCGCCCCGGCGTCGTCGAAGGGGGTCACCATGGCGGTGATCACCCGCCCGAACCGAGGCGCGTCCTCTGCGGGGCTCATTGCCCGTTCACGCTACCAGCGATGCGGTGCGCTCAGGCGACCTGGCGATCGGCGGGCGACCCGTCGGCGAAGGCATCCTCGTCCTCGGTGGAGTCGGTCAGGTGCTCGAAGGCGATCGCGCCCAATTCGGTGAACTTGGTGCGCAACCAGCCGTCGGCGGCGTCGAGGAGCCCCAGCTTCCTGAGGTTCGGCACGATCTTGGAGAACAGGAGGATCTGGAAATCGTCCCGTTCGGGCGCCATCCCCATGATCTTGATCACGTCGGACGTCGGGACCTCCATGCGCTCCCATACCTCCTGCATCGCCATGCGATCCTTCATGCGGATGGCCGCCTCGAAGGCGAACTCCTGGCGCTCGCGCAGCTCGGCCGCGCTGAGCTCCTTGTAGTACTCCTGCAGGCTCAGCACGCCGAAAGCCACGTGGCGTGCCTCGTCCGCCATCACGTAGCGCAGCAGCTTCTTCAGCAGCGGCTCGGTCGTCATCATGTGGATGAACCCGAAGGCGGCCAGCGCCAGGCCCTCGACCATGATCTGCATGCCGAGATACGTCATGTCCCAGCGCGAGTCGGACACGATGTCGTCGAGCAGGAGCCCGAGGTGGGCGTTCATCGGGTAGTGGCCGGAGAGCTTCTCATCGAGGTACTTGGAGAAGACCTCGACGTGTCGTGCCTCGTCCATCACCTGGGTGGCCGCGTAGTACTTGGCGTCGATCCACGGGACCGTCTCGACGATCTTGGCCGTGCAGAGCAGCGCACCCTGCTCGCCGTGCATGAACTGTGACAGGAGCCAGTTCTGGTTCTCGATGCCGAACTGCATGAAGCGTTTGTCGTCCCATTTCTCGAGCGCGGTGCCGACCAGCGCAGCGGGATCCCACTGCATCTGAGCCGGGTTGGCCGCGGCGTTGGCCATCACGACCTTCTCCTGGGCGCCCTTCTCGTAGTCCCACGTGAACTCGGCCGGGCAGTTGTCGGGGACGCGGTGGAAGCCCTCCACGTCGTACTGCCCGACGAGGCTCAGCACCGCCTCGAGATCGTTGATGTCGTCCCGGCCGATCAGTTCGAGGTTGGACCTCAGCTGCTCCTGGTCGTCGTCGAGTGTGGTCATTGTGCCGCCCCCTTGGTGAGTGGTCGCATTGGTCTGGTGGAACTGTCTGCCGGGATGTCAGGATCGGGAGAACGGCCGGCCGTGTCGACACGCAGGGCGAGGATGCCGGGCAGGACGAAGGCCCGCACCAGAGCGCGGGCGTCGTCGGGGTCGCCGAGGTCGGTGCCGGCCGGCGGGCCGGAGCAGTAGGCCAGGACGATGCGTACGGCCCACTCGGCCGCCCGGGAGGCCTGCGCCGGCTCGAGCCAGCGGGCGAAGAAGGGGGCCGCCAGGTCGCCGGCCACCAGCAGGACCCGGTCGAGCTCGGCGAAGGTCAGGTAGGGCAGCACCGTGCCCGGCTCGTGCTCCAGGAGATAGACCAGGGCGCCGTGCGACCGCATCCGGCGGGCCGCCTCGACCATGCCCGCCACGAGCACGTCCTCGAGGTCGGTCGCCTCCCCCATCGCGACCGCCAGGGCCGAGAAGAGCCGGGCCACCTCGGTCTCGACGACGGCGGCGAGGATGCCCTCCTTGCCCCGGGGGAACGTGCGGTAGACCGTGGCCCTCGACAGGCCGGACTCGCGGGCGATGTCGTCCACCGTGGTCTTGGCGATGCCCGAGCGGGCCAGGCAGCCCAGGGCCCCGTCTACGATACGGACCCTGGTCGAGGAGCGGTCGTCGGCACCCAAGTGGCGGACGACACCGTCGCGCCCTCCCGTCAGGGCGCCCGGGACCCGGGGTTCAGGTCTTGCCGATGCCGCGCCCACCGATGAAACAGTATGGCGATTTTTGTCTCAGTGTCAACCAACGGCGGTTCAACTGAGGTTCACGTGACCGGGGGCGATACCGGTGATCAACAGCGCCAGGATGGCCAGGATCGCCGCACTGCCGCCGATGGTGACCGCCAGCTCCTTCGTCCGGTCGCGCAGGCCGCCCGCGTAGTCGTACAGGAAGGCGAGGGCGGCCCCCGTGATCACTCCCCCGAGGTGGGCCCGCCAGTCGATGTCGCCCGTGAACCCGATCAGGAAATTGAGCACCAGCAGCCCGACCACCGGCGCCATGGGCAGGTGGCGGCGCCCCGCCAGCACCACGTAGGCCCCCAGGATCCCCATGATGGCGCCCGACGCCCCGATGCCGGCCACGTTGGGCTGGCTCAGGAGGTACGAGCAGACGCTCCCCCCGAGCCCGGCGATCAGGTAGAGCGCGAGGAAGCGGGCCTTGCCCAGCAGCACCTCGACGGCCGGGCCGACGATGAGGAGGGCCAGCATGTTGAAGAAGATGTGCAGGAAGTTGGCGTGCAGCCACATGGCCGTGAAGGCCCGGTAGTACTGGTTCTCCACGTGCACGGCGGCCGGCCACATGGCGTAGCGGTCGACGAGCCTGGTGTCCGTGCCGAACCGCTCGAAGAAGAACACCACGACATTGACCGCGATGATGACCAGGACCATGGGCGTGGGGTTGGTGGAGCCGACCACGCCCGTCCGTCCGGGGCTGGTGTGGGTGAAGGCCGGGACCTGGCGCGAGCGCTTCGCCCCCTCGGAGGTGCACGGCGGGCACTGCCAGCCCACGGGCGCCTGCACCATGCAGTCGGTGCAGATGGGGCGGTCGCAGTGCGCGCACAGGACCGAGGCCGCCAGGTCGGGGTGCCGGTAGCACGGTGGCGCCGGCGCGGGCTCGGGGAGCGGGCCGCTCACCGGATTCCGGCCAACAACTCGGACCGGACGAGGAGCGCCACCTGGTCGGGGTCGTTCAGGTCCCAGCGTCCCGGCGAGCTGATGTAGGAGAGGACCATGCGGGCCAGGAAGTCGGCTGCGACGTCGAGGTCGGTGCCCTCGGCCATCCCGTGACGCACCAGGTAGGGCTCCAGGAACGCGGCCACCAGCGTGTGCGTCCCCTCCGCCTCGGTCGTGAGCCGCGGCAGGAGGATCTCGGGTTCGGTCACGAGAATGCGTTGGAGCACCTCGTGCCCGACGAGGGCATGGTGG
>JBEKVF010000491.1:0-4323 GCA_049514295.1 Acidimicrobiales bacterium | reverse complement strand
TGACGTCCCACCCTGTCGCCGTTCTCGAGATCCACGGCACAGACGACCAGAACATTCCGATCAACGGGGGCGTTGGGTCGCGATCTCTGACACAAGCCGATTTCCCTCCACCGGTGGACGGCTTGAAGACGCTCGCCGCGCAGGACGCGTGCCCTTCGACCCCGACGACCCGTGTTGATCCGTCCAATTCCGCCGTCAACTTCGAGATCTGGCAACCATGCGATGCCGGCACGGTGGTCGAGTGGGCCAAGGTGACTGGCGCCAACCATGCATGGATGGGACATCCCGCCTCACCCGGTACCCAGTCGCTCGTCGGAACCGCCTACATGGGGTTTGATTCGTCGGCAGCAGTCTGGTCGTTTCTTTCCGCCCACGCACGACAGTGACACCCATCCATCCGAACTCGGAACAACGACTGGTCCGCTGCCCGAGCACATGACCGACGTACAGAACTCACCCTCGGCACTATGGTCGGCGACATGCAGATCGGGGCCCTGACGATCGAGGGCGTCTCCGACGGGAGCATCCCTGCGCCGCCGACGCTTCTGTTCAACAAGACCGATCAGGATTGGCTCCAACACTCGCAGTTCCTCGACGGGGATGGGATGCTGCCCATCGAAATGGGCGGGTTCCTGGTGCGCAGCGGGGACCGTCTGGCACTCGTCGACACCGGGATCGGCCCATACGCCGCTCCAGGGCGGACGGGGAGGTTCATGAAGAACCTGACCGCCCTGGGAGTCCAGCCGTCGGAGATCACCGATGTCGTACTCACCCATCTCCATTTCGACCACCTCGGGTGGGCTACCGATGGAGAGCGTCGCCTGTTCGGCAATGCCACCTACCGGTGCCACGAGGCGGACTGGGAGTTCTTCATGGGCTCCACTCCGTACGATGACAGCCTGGCCGTCTCGTTGATGGGTGGCCGAGCGTCGTCGGAGTTGCTTCCGCCCATTGCGGAACGCCTCGAGATGTGGAGCGGGGACGGGACGATCCTGCCAGGCATGGACGTGCGCAGCGCTCCCGGTCACACGCCTGGCAGCACGGTCATCGTCCTTTCGTCCGGAACCGAGCGAGCCATGCTCCTCGGTGACGTCGTGCACTGTCCCGCCGAGCTCCTCAGCGACGACTGGGAGATGATCGGCGACGTCGACAAACAGCTTGCGCAGCGGTCACGTGAGGCTCTGGCCAGAGAGCTCGAAGGCTCGGACATCACAGCGGCGGCGTCACACTTCCCAGGGCTGAAGTTCGGCCGGCTCCTGGCGGCCGAGGGCCGTCGACAGTGGACGTTTGGCTGAGCCCGAAGGCCCCTCCTCATGATGACCGCCTCACACGCTGACTGCGTACAGGTACGCAGTACATTTGGCCAATGAGCGACACCGAGTCAAGTCTCTTCAACGTCACCTCGGTGCCAGATGGATACCGGCAATACCTGCAGCCAGCCATCTTCGATCCGTGGGCCCGGGAGCTCCTGGCCTTTGCGCCCCCTGCGAGCGGTGACGTGATCCTTGATGTGGCTGCAGGCACTGGTGCGGTCGCTCATGCAGCGTCCCACATTGCGGGACCCGGCGGACGGGTGATCGCCTCTGACATCAGCCCGCTCATGCTGGCGGAATCTCGTCAGGAACGGACCGATGACCGGGCGGCTGTCGAATCCCTGCAGAGCCCGGCTGATCATCTCGCGCTGCCGGACGGATCTGTCGATGTGGTCTACTGCCAACAAGGGATGCAGTTCGTGCCGGATCGTCACGCCGTGATGACCGAGATCCTCCGCGTGTTGCGTCCAGGTGGCGTCGTCGGAATTGCCGTCTGGTCCAACGGGACGCCGCCCGAGCCCTTTGACTCCTACGCTCGTATTCTTCGAGCGCACAACATCCCAGAGCCCTATCCCAGTGCGTATGACACTTCAGCAGTCACCATGTCCGAGAGCGAGATCGAGTTCCTGTTCAGGTCGACGGGCTACCGGGAGCCAACTGTCCTCACCGTCGAACTGCCGCTCGTATGGCCCGACCCTGAATCGGCCGCATTCGGCATTACCGGTTCCACCTACGGTCCGGCGGTTGCGTCACTCAGCAGAGCAGAACAGGAGGAGGTCTTTGCCTCCATCGTGAAGGAAGCGTCCGGCGAAAAGCCTCCTGCAGTCATGAGGGCGGTGCTCGGCTGGGGGGTTGCCGGTGAGGCGCTGAGAGGCGACACGTAGCGGCGTTCTGGGCTACCCCGACTCGATCCGAGTGAGCAGAAGATTCGCCTTCCGGTCTCTCAGGTCCAGATGACCCTGGCCCGTTCGGCCGCGGCACGGATTGCAGATCCATGCACGACGGTGCTGGTCTCGCCAGTGGCGGGTGGAGGGAGCGCCACGAAGACACGAAGATCTCCAGGGGTCCATCGGGTGGCAACGGGAACACCCAGGCGCCAAATCGCCATCCACCCGTACCGCCTCCGCCTCCCCCGAAGCCGACAAAAGGCTGGGTGGGAACACCCTCGTTACCGAGACGCCCAGGGCATCGGCTACTGAACTTCAACGGCCAAAGCTCAGAAAGGATTCTCACCTCCTTGCCGACGCGGCCGCCGGGCGTACGCGCGCAGAAGGGGCCCGAAGGCCCCTTCGCACGGCTACATCCCACTGACTGCTCCCAGGGTACCAGTCGATGTTGTTCCCTCGGCGACCGTTCTCTGGTAGCGCCCTGGGTCTGGATGGCTGCATCCCATTGACTACGAGATTGCACCGGGTTCGATTCCCGGCCGGGGCGTCCCACCCGAGGGTCGGGCTGCTGATGGCCGGTCACCATCGGGAAGGCAGCCCGACACTCCGGGTGATTCCGGCGGAGTCTCTGCCGACGTTTAGCGATACCCATCGAAAGTGAGCGTGAAGACGTACGACCCGCTGTGCGGCGCCAGGACAGGATGTGAAGCCGTGGCGGTTGCGGCCGAGGTGGACCCGGCGTCCAGGACCATTGTCCGGAGAAGGAAAATGGTGGCCACGAGCGCGCTCGCGAATGCCATGCCCGAACGTCGATAGCGAGGCCGCGGGGGATGGACATTGAACAAGGTGAGCGCTCCTGTGGCCGTCAGTGGTCGCAGGCAACCCGAGTATGCCAGGACTCACCGCAACGTGGCGTTATTCGGGGGCACCCGACATAGGGTGCGGACGTGGTGATGACCAGCGGTGTCCGACGGGCTTGGTTTTTGAGCTACTCCTATGGTCCCGGGATCGTCGCAGCAGCGTTCTCCGTGAGCGGAGTAGTGCACCTCATCCGCCCCGTCACCTTCACCGGGATCGTCCCGCATTTCCTCCCGTTCCCGACGGCCTTGGTCTACGCCAGTGGACTCGCGGAGTTGATCTGCGCCTTTGGCCTCTGGCGTCGAAAGCGTTGGGCCGGGTATGTCGCCGCCGTTCTCTTGTTGGTCCTTTGGCCCGCAAATCTGCAAGACGCCATCACGACCCAGGAGGGTCATGACGTGACGGCCAAGGTGGTCACATGGTTCCGACTTCCGCTTCAGATCCCACTGATCTGGTTTGCCTTGCAATCGGGTCGAACGAAAGCCATGGGATCTCCAACAAGCCATGCGTGACGGCCAGCATGGCGGGGTCCACACGAGCCGGTCACCGTGCCGGTGTCTGGGGCACCCTGGTGGAAGACTGATTACGTGGTGCGGAGAGCTACTTTCACGGGTTCCAGGAGATTGTTACGTGGTCTTCTGAGGACCCTTGCATTCGCCATCTTGGTAGCGGCCTGCTCGTCAAGCAAGATCCCATCGGGTAGTTCGAGGACGACTGCGACCCCACAAACCGCCAGTGCACCGACGACCATGTCCCCGCAAAGCTCGACCACCACGAACCCCCTCACAGCCGACCAACTCACGAACATTGCCTTCTTCAGCCCGACGAGTGGCTATGGCTTGTTCACTCGACAGGGTCAGGTCACGTGTCAGGCCGTCGTTGGATCCACCTCCGACGGTGGTGCAGTGTTCGGGTCTTTGACGATGG
The DNA here is from genome assembly GCA_049514295.1 of Acidimicrobiales bacterium. Taxonomy (GTDB): domain Bacteria; phylum Actinomycetota; class Acidimicrobiia; order Acidimicrobiales; family RAAP-2; genus Bog-473. Next base: position 338 of record JBEKVF010000491.1, on the reverse strand, counting down.
TGACATCCTGGCCGTGTGCCAGCTCGGTGTCGGTCAGCGTGCTGGCCTTCGACGACCACGGCGACGGATTCGCCTATGGTCCCGACCTCTTCGTCACCCACGACTCGGGTGCCTCGTGGACCCAGGTCCCCCAACCGGGCCAGGTCCTCTCCGTCGAGGCCTCGGGTTCATCGGTGTGGATGGTCGAGGCTGGTTGCTCGCCCTCGACTGGACCCCAGACCGCCTGCCCCATGCAGCTCCTCGGGTCGGCGGATGGAGGTCGAAGTTGGGATCCCATCACAATCCCTTCCAACGCGACGCTGAACAACGGCTTTGGGGCGATCGCCGCGCAGACCTGG
>JBEKVF010000490.1:0-2504 GCA_049514295.1 Acidimicrobiales bacterium | reverse complement strand
CCGGCTGCCCCCAGCAGCTGTGCCAGCTCCTCGTGCAGCGCCTCCTCCGCCCCCGGGTCGCGCCGGTCGGGCAGGTGGCGCGCGACGTAGAGCAGTGCGTGGGAGCGGTAGTCGAACGGGCTGCCCACGTTGAGCTCCTCGGTGGGGAACCCCTCGAGCCCCACCCGCTCGACGATGCGCGGCGGGATGGTGGCGCTCGTCAGCACCGCCGTCACCTCGCCCCAGAGCATCCCCGCCAGCGCGGGCCCGACGTCAATGGGGGAGAGCCGGAGCCGGACGTTGCGGCGGGTGCCGTCGACCCAGGCCACCTCGCCGTCGCCGCGCCCCACCAGCCGGTGCAGGTCCTCGGTCAGGTTCGCCGCGGCCGACAGCGCGCGGGTCTTGCGGCTGGCCCGGTCGGGGTCGGCCGCGTCGCCACCGTCGGACAGGAGCATCCGCTGCGCACCGCCGCGGCGCAGCGCGTCGGTGACCCGGCGTCCGACCTCCGCAGCGCGGGCGAGCAGCTCGGCCAGCTCGCGGTCGTCCACCGGCGGGCGGGCGCCGTCGTGGAGGACCCGCGTCCCGACGCGGTCACCGAGGAGCGAGCCCAGTTGGTCGCCCACCGAGGCGAGGGAGTCGAGGAGCTCCGCGTCGCGCGCCTCGACGAGGGGGCGGGCGGCGGTCACCAGGGCGCGGAAGCGGCCCGGGGTGATCTCGACGCCGAGGCTCGACGTCATGACCTCCTCGAGCTCGTGGGCCTCGTCGAAGACGACCGCGTCGTGCTCGGGCAGCACCACCCCGCCGCTGGCCAGGTGGGCCCCGTAGAGATGGGTGTTGACGACGACCACGTCGGCCCCGGCCGCCCGGTCGCGGGCCGCCTCGGCGAAGCACCGCTCCCCCGAGGGGCAGTTGAACCTGCCCGGGCACTCACGGGGTCCCACGCTCACCATGTTCCAGGCCCGGTCGGACGGCTCGAAGCTGAGGTCGGCCCGGTCGCCCGTCACCGAGGTCTGCGACCAGGCGACCAGCGTGCGCACCTCCTCTATGAGGCCCTCGGGGGCGGCGGCTTCACGCTCCTCGGCATCGGCGGTCTCCACCTCGCGTTCGTCGGCCGGCGCGGCCCCCTGGTCACCGAGCTCGGGCTGGATCCCGCCCGATCCCACCTCGGCCACCCGTTGGCGGCAGATGTAGTTGCTGCGCCCCTTGAGGACGGCGTAGTCCAGCGGGACCGGGAGCCCGAGGCCCGACTCCATCAGGGGTAGGTCCTTCTCGGCCAGCTGGTCCTGCAGCGCCTTGGTGGCGGTGGCGACGACCACCTTCTTGCCGCTGAGCGCCGCCGGGATCAGGTAGGCCAGCGACTTGCCCGTCCCCGTGCCGGCCTGGACCACGAGGTGGGTGCCCGTGACCAGCGCCTCGGCCACGGCGCGGCACATCTCCTGTTGCTCGGGCCGATGCTCGCCACCTGGCATCTGGGCCGTGATCTTGTCGAGGCCGGCGACAGCGTCGTCGCCCGCCTGGCGGGCGTCCTCGGCCGACCCTCCCGGGGAGCCGAAGACGTCGAGCTCGTCGAGGCCGTCGGGCTCAGACTCGGACTCAGTCTCGGGCCCGTCCCAGCTCTCCTCCATGCCCCGATCATGCCCCCCGGCGGCGACACGGCGGGCACGGCGGCCGCCGACGGCGCACGAGGCGACCCACCACCCGCCGTGGCGGGCCCGGTCGGCCCGTCAGCGGCCGGTGACCTCCACCACGACCACCTGGGAGTAGTCCTTGAACGCCTGCTCGCCGAACCCGGTCCACATGTCGACCGCGGGAGGCGGCATGTTCTCGAGCATCGCGGCACGCTGCCCGTCGTTCATCCGCTGCCGGATGAGGCCGAGGATCAACCAGATCTTGTCGCCCTCGAAGTGGCCCAGACCGTGCCCCGGCAGCGCCCCCCATTCCTCGGGGGAGAGATTGGCCTCGGCGAGAGGCAGCACCTGTGCCTCCTCGTCGTCGAGGTGGACGAGCAGCTGCGCGTGCAGCGCCAGGAGGGCGTCCTCGGCCGCCTTCTGCGAGGCCGCGTCGCCCGTCTGCCACGCGGAGAGGGAGCCCCGGGCCTCCTCCAGCAGCCGGATCGCTTCGTGGTGCTGCTCGGCCATGCGGTCGACCAGCTCGCCCTCGCCGGCGCACCGCTCGCGCAGGAGCGGGACGACCAGCACCTCCTCGCTGTCGTGGTGCGCCTCCAGGAACGAGAGGACATTGTCGTAGTAGTTGGCGATCAGCGCCACCCGCTCCGCGTCGTCGGGGTCGATGCCGCCGACGAGCCGGGGCACCGCGCCCAGGGTGTCGCGGAAGACGCCGTGCACGGCGTACATGTCACTGACGTCGGGGCGTGCGTGGTCTGGCATTGAGGGGCCTCCTTGACCTCCACCCCCACACCGCCTGGCTGGGGGTGGAGACACATTTCCACGGAGCGGCTGCACCTGTCGAGAATTCGGGACCGGCGCGCCGCGGTAGCTTCGGCGGGTGACCACCGACCCGGTCCC
>JBEKVF010000489.1:0-2506 GCA_049514295.1 Acidimicrobiales bacterium | reverse complement strand
GACCTCCTCGACTGCCCGCTCGACGTCGTCGAGCAGAACCTGCGCTACCCCAGCCCGGCGGCCGGGGAGCTCGGCACAGAAGTCGGCCAGCCAGCGGTTGTGAGCGTGCAAACCCGCCCAGCGCTGTTCTAGCTCCCGCCGCGATGTCGGATCTGGGCCGTTGAACAGCATCATTCCAGCGAAAAAGGGGGGGATCGTGTTGGGGAAGATCACTTCCGCGACCACCCCGTCACCTTCGAGATCCTCCTGGCGGACGGCGTTGTCGAAGTTACGCAGGTAGTCCCGCGAGGTGATGTCAACCAAATCGGCAAAGGGATTCTGGAAGCCCTTCCGCCAATCGTCATACTCATCCACGAAGCTAGCGTCGAGGTACTGACGGTACGTCTCCATGGTCGCACCGGCGTGGCAGTCCGCCGAGATGACCACATAACGATCTGGCACGGCGTTCCCCCCGGATCTCGCTTGGCAGATTTGGCATTCTATATACACATCGTGTCAGAAGGGACAAAGCCCGTCAGGTCCTCGCTGGACGCCTTTGCCACCCCTCGCCCCTGGCAGATCGGTTGTGTCGTCGGTCGATCCGTTCCGGGACGTCATGGCGCGCTTCCGGGCGCGGCTGGAAGCACGGGAACCGGAACGTGTCATGGCCTGTGGGTGCCGGAAACTCATCCGCCCAGCTCAGGCGACCATCCTGCACTCATGGATGAGCTCGCCCAGACGATCAGCTCTTCGCAGCCTGGCAAGGTCGCCGTCGCCGAGGCGAGGAGGGGTCGTATGGAGCGCAGACGGCGCACGCTGGTCGAGGGACCAGTGAGGACGGTGCGTGTTGTAGCGCTCGACATATTCGACGAGAACGGCCTCGAGGTGACGGCGGCCGAAGATGAGCATCCGGTCGAGGCATTCGCGTCTGACCGGTCACCCCGCTTCGTGGCGGTCGTAGCGGTGGTACCGCCGCCTGCTTCCAACCAGCAAGGATCGTTCTCAGGGCAACACACTCAGAGGCTGCAATGTCACTCTGGAGGTGTCGCTCGTCGCGATGGCGGTGAACAGGTGGAGTAGGCGCGCTGCTCTCCTCGTCGGCTTGCCCAACCAGCCGCGAAAGCTGGGCGCAGATCGTCTGTTCTTTCTCGCTGAGCTGTTGAAGCTGCTGCTCGATGGCGGTGTCCTGGCGGGATATGTTGGACGTGTCAGTCTTCGGATTTACCCTGCTGGTAGCGTTAGCCACCGCATCGCACGTCAAGCGCGGGGTGACACTCTGATGGCTGAAATCGAGGTGCACTCCGGGATACTCGGCAGACGGTACCGGCGACTGGTGCGATTACTCACTGCGGCGGCGGCAACCGTCGCCGCAGTGGTCTCCTCCGCTCCCGCTCTTGCCTCCGCGGCAGCGGCCCCCGCAGCACCGGTGAACTCGGAGCTGCCGTGGCATCCGGCGGTCACCGACGCCAGCGGTGGCCTCCTCGCGTGGTACAAGCCTAAACAAGGGCTCGGCTACGACCAGGTGCTCCGGCTCGGCTGGTACTTCCTAGAGCACGGGATCCCTGACGAAGCTGGCACCGATCTCAAGACCTACTTGGTCAACTCCGTGTTCAACGGAACCACGGGACAGGGGGCCTATTGGCAGAGCAACCCCTCCATGGTGTTCGGCTCGTTCGTCGACTCTGCCCTGGCCTGGTACCCGTATTCGGGCGACGAGACCGCCATCAGCACGGTCAGGGGCATGCTCGACTACCTGCTCGCCGACGGCCTGACGCCGACGAGCTGGAGCTGGTCCGGCGTGCCCTTCCCCACCGGGTGCGGGAACCAGACCGACTTCGGGCGGTGCCTGTCCGACATGCCCAAGAGCTACTACGGCGGGATAGAGCCGGACAAGGTCGGCGAGGTCGGGATCGGCTATGCCCTCATGTACGAGGAGACCCGAGACCGCGCGTATCTCCGGGAGGCGATCCGCTGCGCCAACGCGCTGGCTGCACACGTCCGGCCGGGTGACAACACCCACACGCCATGGCCCTTCCGCGTCGACGGGCGGACGGGCGCCACCCTTGACGGCGAGACGTTCGGCGGGATCGTGGTGTCCCCCCTACGACTCTTCGATGAGCTGATCCGGATCCACCAGGGCAACGTGAAGGCGTACATGCGGGCACGCCAAATGGCCTGGGGGTGGCTGGACTCACACCAGCTCAACCCGCGCAGCCCCACGCACGACCTGTGGACGGGCTACTTCGAAGACGTCCCCAAGGACCAGACCGATCTCAACCAGGCTGCACCGACGTACACAGCGCTGTACCTCTTGAACCTGCCGAATCCCCGTTCCGTCGACCCTCAGTGGCGGTCCCAGGTGAGCCACTTGATCGCGTGGGTGAAGCAGCACTTCGGGATCGGCCCCTTCGACGGTGGATGGGGGATCAACGAACAGGGCCCGGCTGTTGGGCACTATCTGTGCTGTTCGACGGCGGGGCTCGGTAGCGTCACCTCCAGATGGGCCGCCGTGAACGCCCTCTACTAC
>JBEKVF010000488.1:0-2511 GCA_049514295.1 Acidimicrobiales bacterium | reverse complement strand
TCCAGCAGGGGCACCAGGCCCTTCATGGGAACGTCGCTGCTCGAGGTGACCATGATGCGGCCCGGGACGGGCGTCACCTCGTCGAATGGCCTGAACACCGTGTGGTCCACTCCGACAGGGACGACGGTCATCCGCTCGGGGGTCACCTCCATCTGCGCCACGATGTCCTGGCGGGAGTTCTGCGACACGGTGACCACGGCGGGGAGGGCCCGGGCGACCCGCACCTGCATGCCGAGGAACCCGAACCAGCGGCGGGTGGTGAAGCGCTGCCAGGGGTTCGTCGTGTGGGACAGCGCCAGCTGGCGGTCCACAGTGATCGGATGGTGGAGCGTGGTGAGCAGGGGCCACCCGTCCTCGACCATGCCGAGCATGCCGGTGCCGACGCACTGGTTGTCGTGCACGACGTCGAACTCGTCGCGGCGCTGCGCCAGGAGCTGGCGGGCCCGGAGCGAGTAGGCCAGCGGCTCGCCGAAGCCCGCGGTGCACATGATGCCGAACTCGATCCAGTCCTCGCGAGACGTGAACTCCCGCCGGTGCGGGACCCGGAACGGGTCGGGGTGGCGGTAGAGGTCGAGGCCGGGCACGGGCGTGAAGCCCACGCCGGGGTCGAGCTCGGGCCAGGGCGGGCCCGCGAAGACCTCGACCGAGTGGCCCAGGGCGACCAGTTCCCTGGTCAGGTGGCGGGTGTAGACCCCCTGGCCACCGCAGCGCGGGTTCCCCCGGTAGATGAGGAAGGCGACGCGCAGGCCCCGGGGCTGGGGTGGGGCGGCGGGAACCGGAGCGGGCACCTCGATGTGGCGCGAGCGCTCCCAGGACTCCTTCGTCTCGATCCACTTCTGGCGGGGCGTTTTAGGCAATGGATGTCCCGACGCGCTCCACCATGGCCCCTTAGCCTCCCCGAACCCCCTGGCCCGGCGCAAACGGCGCCTCCCGGGGGGTGGTCGGCCAGACGGCCGTTCAGCCGACGCCGAACCAGCTGAGCACGGTCAGGAACACGTAAACGGACGCCACGATGGCGACCGAGACGATGCTCAGACCCCCCAGCCAGCGGGCGAAGGTCCCGTTGGCGGCCGAGCCGAGCAGGGAGCGCCGGTTGGCCAGGATCAGGATCAGGATCAGCGTCACGGGGGTGATGACCCCCTCGAGGACCTGGGTGTTCAGGATCAGGGTGATCAGGTTCCCCGGCACCAACACGACGGCGGCACCGACGAGGATCTGGAAGGTGAATATCCCGAGGAAGACTGGCGCCTGGCGGAAGCTCGAGGAGACGGACCGCTCGACGCCGATCGCCTCGGCCACCGCGTACGAGGTCGACAGCGGGACGACCGCGGCGGCGAGGGCGGAGGCGCCGAGCAGCCCGAGCCCGAACAGCGTCGTGGCGAACGCGCCGGCCACCGGCTTGAGCCCCTCGGCCGCGGTCGTGGCGGAGGTGAGGGGGCCGGTGCCGCCGATAGTGGCGCCGGTGGCCACGATGATCGACATGGCGACGAAGGCAGCCAGCACGGCGCCCGTGATGGCGTCGACGCGCTGGAAGCGGTACTCCGCGGGCTTCACGCCCTTGTCGACGACGGCGCCGGCCTCGTACAGCTGGATGTAGGGGGTGATCGTGGTGCCGATGAGCGCGACCGAGAGAAGGAGGAACGACTTGGAGGCGACGAAGTGGGGCCACAGCGTGTTCGCCGCCACCTGGTGCCAGTTCGGGTGGGCGAGCACCGCGGCGATCGGGTAGGCGATGAAGACGACGGTGAGCAGCAGGAAGACGCGCTCGGCATAGCGGTACGAGCCGAACAGCACCAGTGACCATATCGCCACCGCGGCGATCGGCACGGAGATGTAGCGCGACACATTGAACAGCTCGAAGGAGGTGGCGATGCCGCCGAACTCGGTGACCATCAGGCCGACGTTGGCAATGGCGAAGGCAGTGATGGCGAACGCGGTCAGGCGGAGGTCGAACTCCTCCCTGATGAGCGCGGCCAGGCCCTTGCCCGTGTACACCGACAGGCGCGCCACCATCTCCTGGACCACGACGTAGGCCACCGTGATCAGCACCATGAGGAAGAGCGTGCGGTAGACGAACTGCGCTCCCGCCGACGAGTAGGTGACGATGCCACCCGCGTCGTTGCCCGCCGCCGCAGCGATGAGCCCCGGTCCAGCCGCGGCGAGGTAGATGAGCCACCGCCGCGGCGGCCGCACCCTCACGACAGCAGGCGCGGGAAGTGGAAGCGGCCCTTGGTCGGCACCAGTGCGTCGAGGACGTCGTCGGCCAGGATCCGCCCGATCGGCCTGCCGTCGTCGTCGACCACCACCATGGAGTGGCGTCGGGCCTCGATCAACTGCCGCGCCACCGTGTTCGCCGACGCATGGGGCTCCACCGTGACGACGTCCTCGTCGTCGAGCAGGGCGGACATCCGGGTGTCCGCTGAGGTGCGTAGCGCCAGCAGGATGTCGAGCAGGCCGACGTCCCCGAGGAGACGCCCGTCGCTGTCCACGACCGCCACCGCATCGAGGTCG
>JBEKVF010000487.1:0-2516 GCA_049514295.1 Acidimicrobiales bacterium | reverse complement strand
CGCCAGGAGTGGGCGAGGGTTGCCGGGATGGCGGCCGTCGTCATCCTTCTCAACGTCGTCGGTTGGATGCTGTTGACCACGGCAGTGGGTCACCACTTCCACATCTCACAGACCAAGCTGTTCGGGCTGGGAACCGGGGTGCTGGCCTACACGCTGGGCATGCGACACGCCTTCGACGCCGACCACATCGCCGCCATCGACAACACCACCCGCAAGCTCGTCGGTGAGGGAAAGCGCCCATTGAGCACCGGGTTCTTCTTCTCGCTCGGCCACTCGAGTGTCGTGCTCCTGCTCGCCGTCGGGCTCAGTTTCGGGATCCGAGCCCTCAACATCCAGGTCAGCCAACAGACATCGGGCCTGCATTCGGCGACGAACATCATCGGCACGTCGGTCTCGGGGACATTCCTCTACCTGATCGCCCTGGTGAACCTGTTCGTGCTCATCTCCATCACCAGGCTGTACCGGCAGATGCGGTCCGGGCGCTACGACCCGGTGGAGCTGGAACGACAGCTCGACAAGCGGGGAGTGATGAACCGCCTGCTCGGGGGCTATGCGCGGCACATTGACACCTCCTGGAAGCTCTATCCCGTCGGGTTCCTCTTCGGCCTTGGGTTCGATACGGCGACGGAGGTCGCGCTGCTCGTCCTGGCCGGCTCTGCGGTCGTGGGCGGGCTTCCCCTCTACGCGATCCTGTCCTTACCGATCCTCTTCGCGGCCGGGATGTGCACGTTCGACACGCTCGACGGCTGCTTCATGAATTTCGCCTACGACTGGGCCTTCGCCAACCCGGTTCGCAAGGTCTTCTACAACCTGACCATCACCGGATTGTCGGTCGCAGTCGCGTTCTTCGTCGGCAGTATCGAGATCCTCGGCCTCATCGGGCAGGAAGCCAATCTCAGCTCACCATTCTGGGACTTTTTCCGAGACTTCAACATCAACACCGCGGGCTTCGTCATCGTGGGTCTGTTCGTCGCCACATGGGTGGTCGCGCTCTTGTATTGGCGCCTGGCCCGCGTTGAGGAGAAGTGGAGTTCAGCACTGGTCCAGGAGGCACGCGAGGAAGCCATGTCGGCCTGACCCGGACCCCGGCGCGGACATCTCGGTATGCTCCACAACGAGGTACGAGGGATGCACGAACTATCGATCTGCAACGCAATAGCGAGCACAGCGGCGAAGCACGCAGAAGGGCGGCCCGTGACTCAGGTGACGGTGCAGATCGGACACTTGCGCCAGGTCGTGCCCGATGCCCTCCAATTCAGCTGGGAGGTCGTCTCGAGCACCACCGACCTCAAGGACGCCGAGCTCGTCATCGAACAGGTGCCCGCCGTGGTCGAATGCCTCGATTGTGGAGCACGGACCACCCTCGATCTTCCGATCCTGTCCTGCGGGACGTGCGAAGGGTTCGACGTCAAGCTGCTCAGTGGTGAGGAGCTCTTCGTTGTCTCGATCGACCTGGTGGACGCGTAGCCGTGGGCCGGCTCCACATGCACGCTGACGGCGCGAGTCACGTCCACGAACACGATCTTGACCACGACCACCATCACGACCACAAGGACAACACCGCCGACGTCGGGGATCATTCCGGGTACACGGAGACCGGCCAGACCAGGATCACGATCCTGGAGAACCTTCTCTCGGAGAACGACCGAGTCGCGGATGACAACGGACGGCGATTGGCCGTGTCCGGCGTCTGTGCCGTGAACCTCATGTCATCACCTGGCGCCGGGAAGACGACCCTCCTGCGGAAGACCTTGGAGAAGTTGGGTGCCTCGGTGCGCATCGGCGTGCTCGAGGGGGATATCGCGACCAGTCTCGACGCGGACAAGCTCGAGGGGGCCGGTGCGACCGCGATCTCCGTCGTGAACACGAGCGCGGGGTTCGGCGGGGAATGCCACCTCGATGCGGTCATGGTCCAGTCAGGCATGGAGCGACTCCCGCTCCCCGAGCTCGATCTGTTGATCATCGAGAACGTGGGCAACCTGGTCTGCCCGGCGGAGTTCCGGGTTGGTGAGCACGCAAGGGCGATGGTGTTCGCCGTGACCGAGGGCGAAGAGAAGCCTTTGAAGTATCCCGTGATGTTCCGGGCAGCAGACGTTGTGGTGGTGAACAAGGTCGACCTGCTTCCACACCTGGATTTCGATTTGGACGCGTTCCTGTCCAATCTCACCGGGGTGAACCCGAAGGCCCAGGTCATCATGGCCAGCGCCCGCACCGGAGAAGGCGTGGACGAATGGTGTGCATGGCTCGCCGCGCAAGGCCCGCTGACGGCGACGCTCTCGGAGGTCTGACCTCCGCGGCTATGGACCGACGACCAAGCGGGCTGAGGCCGACGTGTCGGAGCCGGCTGGGTTTTTGACCACCGCCCGATAGCGGTCCCCCTCCTGAGCCGGAATCACGGTAGCCAGGGTCAGCGTCTGTGACGTCGCTCCCGCGAGATCACTGAAGGTCGCACCGCTGTTCGTTGATACCTGCCACTGAACGGTCGGTGCCGGATCACCATTGGCCTCGATGACGAA
>JBEKVF010000486.1:0-2546 GCA_049514295.1 Acidimicrobiales bacterium | reverse complement strand
GTCCACACCTCCCTGACCATGGTCGACGTGGTGCTGTCCGGGGCCGACCTACGGGCCCAGATGGGCGAGGTCATGCAGAGCTTCTTCCGCGCGACCGTCAAAACGTGAACCGGGGAGCCTGGCCGGCTCCATGTCCTCGAAGGAGGAGGCGCGCCCCCTAACTGGCGACGGCGTCGCTCCGACGGGGCAGCACCCAACCCGGGCGCGGGAAGTGACAGGTGTAGCCGTTGGGGTAGTGCTCCAGGTAGTCCTGGTGCTCGGGCTCGGCCTCCCAGAAGGGCCCCGCGGGGGCGACCTCGGTGACGACGGTGCCGGGCCAGAGCCCAGAGGCCTCGACGTCGGCGATGGTGTCCTCGGCCACCCGGCGCTGCTCATGGTCGAGGTAGAAGATCGCCGAGCGGTAGCTGGTCCCGACGTCGTTGCCCTGGCGGTTGCGCGTCGTCGGGTCGTGGATCTGGAAGAAGAACTCGAGGATCTCGCGGTACGAGGTCTTCTCGGGGTCAAAGGTGATCTCGATCGCCTCGGCATGGGTCCCGTGGTTGCGGTAGGTGGCGTTGGGGACGTCCCCCCCGCTGTAGCCCACCCGGGTCGATACGACCCCGGGGCGCTTGCGGATCAGGTCCTGCATCCCCCAGAAGCAACCGCCGGCCAGGATGGCCTTCTCTGTCGTGGCACTCATCGGGCCACCTCCTTCGTGTTCGCTGGTCCGTCGAAGAGCTCGGTGTACTCGCCGTACCCCTCGGCCTCGAGGTCCTCGTAGGGGACGAAGCGAAGGGCGGCCGAGTTGATGCAGTAGCGTAGGCCGCCCTCGGCGGGGGGACCGTCGTTGAAGACGTGGCCGAGATGGCTGTCCCCGTGGGCCGAGCGGACCTCGGTCCGGATCATCCCGTGTGTCCCGTCCGACTCCTCGACGACGTTCCTCGGCTCGAGCGGCACCGTGAAGCTGGGCCAGCCGCACCCCGAATCGAACTTCTTGGTGGAGGCGAACAGGGGCTCGCCCGAGACGATGTCGACGTAGATCCCGGCCTCCTTCTTGTCCCAGAACTCGTTGTCGAACGCCGGCTCGGTGGCGGCCTCCTGGGTCACGGCGTACTGCCTGGGGTTCAACTGGGAGATCGCCTCTGGGTCCTTGCGGTAACTGTCTGTCACATCAACTCCTTGGCCACTCACGGTGGCATTTCTACTTCCGCTATACACAACAACCCGGGGGCGCCCTCATTTCCACCATGCGCCCCCTCCGGCGGGGCCTAAAGACGGCTATTTGGCTGGAATGGCGCGCAGACGGGCCACCCGCACCGCCTCGGACAGGGCGTCGATGTCGAAGGACCCCTGGTAGCGGCGGCCGTTCACGAAGAAGGTGGGCGTTCCGGCGACCCCGCTGAGATCAGCGCCATCGACGTCCTCGGCGATCCGCACGACTCCGGCATGGTCCTCCAGGTCACTGGCGAAACGGTCCAGATCGAGTCCAAGTGCCTCCGCATGACCTCTCAGATCAGCCAGGCCCATGGCCCCCTGATGCTCGAGCAACCGGTCGTGCAGCTCCCAGAAGGCCCCTTGCAAGGCCGCGGCCTCAACGGCTTCGGCCGCCAGCTGGGCCTCCGGGTGCACGTCGTTGAGCGGCAGGTGACGCCAGACGTAACGCACGTCTCCGAAGTCACGGAGCAGCTCGCGCAGAACCGGCTCGGCGCGACCACAGTAGGGACACTCGAAATCGCCATATTCGACCACCGTGACCAGGCTGTCCTCTGGCCCGCGGATCCGGTCTCGATCTGGGTCAACCGGTACCGCCAAATCGATGATCGATTGGCCCGTCCCGAGCAGCGCCCGTGCCCGCTGGCGCCCGGGCATCTTCGCCGTGACCTGGAATATCAGCCAGGTGAGGGCAGACGCCACGACGGTCGCTGTGAGGATGCCCAACTTGGCATCCTCGAGGTCCACGCCCCGGAAGGCGAGGTCGGCGATCAGCAGCGAGACCGTGAACCCGATCCCTGCGATGGTCCCTCCCCCCGCCAGCGCAGCCCAGCCGACGGGTGGTCGGATCCGGCCTCCGCTGAGCCGGCTTGCCATCCACGTCGGCACCAGCACGCCGATCGGCTTCCCGATCGCCGCAGCAACGAGGATCCCGAGGGTGATCGGTGACGTGATGGCGTGGCGGAGGAATGTGGCATTGACCACGATCCCTGCGTTGGCGAGCGCGAAGAGCGGCACGATGACGTAGCTCGTCCACGGGTGAAACTGGCGCTGGAGCCGCTCGTTTGGCGAGATCGCGGACTCGAGCCCGAGTCGTGCCGTACGGGCCAGATCAGGGGTCGGCTGCTCCCGAAAACGGCGGAACAGGTCGCTGGCCCGCTCGAGATCACCACGGGCAACCGGGGCGGCTGGGGTGAGGAGACCCATGGCCAGGCCGATCACGATGGGATCAACCCCGGATTCGGAGAGAGCCACCCATGTGGCTGCGCCCAGGGCCGCGTAGAGAAGGCCACGATGGATACCCACGCTCACGGCCAGCACGATCGCTGCGAAGAGCGCAAGCCCGACGACGAGCT
>JBEKVF010000485.1:0-4071 GCA_049514295.1 Acidimicrobiales bacterium | reverse complement strand
TAACCCCGTGGACGTTCCTGGCCCCGAGGCAGGGCGGAAGCGGGAACGAAACGGCCGTTGGGGCCGGGCCGATGCGGATTGCTGTGCTCGCCCTGGCTGCAGGTGTGGGTTGGTGGGCTCGAAGATGGCGGAATAGGCCCGAGATGATCGCCTGGGCCGTGGCCATGACGCTCGCCCTGCGGCTGTGCTTCGAGGTAACGATGACTGACTACTACGTGTGGCCGGCACTGGCCGTAGGTTTAGTGGTCGCGGCACGGTGCAGTCGGCTTCGATTCGCAGTTTCGATTGCCGTTGCGATCCTGACCACCGTCGTTGCTCAGTGGAACCTCGGTTGGCTCCCATGGTGGTCGATTGACGTGGCCGGTGCCGCTGGGTTACTTGTCATCACGTCACGCCATGTTCCGCTTGTCCCCGCGATAGAGCAAGGGCCCGAACTTCGCCGAGCGACCGTGGCGGTACAAGGCCGTTCAAGGTCGGGATCAGAACCGCCAAGAAGGATGCGCCTGGACGCACACGATCACCAGCGGTGGTGCAAGGCCGCTCGAAGTCGGGGTCGGGGAAGAAGAAGCGCCCTCGCTCAGGCAAGAAGCGTTCTGGTAGCCGCTGACGTCGGAGCTGCCCGGAGCGCGCCTAGGTGTTCTACCCATAGACCTTGTTGACGCGAAGAATCCGCTGATGAGGTGAGCCCTCAAGGCAATGTGGAGCTGTTGACACACCCACAAAGCCAGGAGGGCTCAAATGCACCGTAACGCTCCACTGACCCCAGAGGGTCGTCTCCGCCTCTGCCGCCTGATCGAAGATGGCTGGACGGTGGCCTCGGCAGCCGAGTCGATGCGGATCTCCCGCCAGACGGCCCACAAGTGGTGGCGTCGCTACCGAGAAGCTGCAGAGGCCGGCCTGCTTGACCGCTCCAGCCGCCCCCGACGCTGCCCGACCAAGACGTCGCCCAGGGTGGAACGCAGGGTTGTCGAGCTGCGCCGGCGCCACCAGGTCAGTGCTGCTCGCCTGGCCGAGCGGGCCGGGGTCCCCGCCTCGACCCTGCATCAGATCTGGGCCCGCCACGGAGTCTCAAGGCTCTCTGACCTCGAGCGCCGAAGCGGCCGAGTCGTCCGCCGCATCGAGACCTCTCATCCCGGAGAGCTGGTCCATGTGGATGTGAAGAAGCAGGCCAAGATCCCACCGGGGGGCGGCTGGCGGGTCAAGGCGGAGGGCCAACGCGGACGTGTCCGCAACGGGCAAGGCGGCCGGCCGCGTCTCGGCTACGCCTACATCCACTCGGCCGTCGACGCCTACTCCCGCCTGGCCTATTCGGAGGTCCATGCCAACGAGCAGGCGGTGACCGCAATCGGCTTTTGGCGCCGGGCCAGGGACTTCTTCGCGTCCTATGGCATCACCGTCGAGCGGGTCATGACCGACAACGGCATGTGCTACATCTCGAAAGCCTTCGGCGCCGAGCTTGTCGCCGCCGCCATCGTCCATACCCGCACCAAGATCTACTGCCCAAGGACCAACGGAAAAGTCGAGTCAGAGGCAGCCCGGACCCGGGCCCTCGACAAGTGGCTCCACATGTACAACCATCACCGGCACCACACGGCCATCGGGGGCCCACCTATTAGCCGCGTAAAGAACGTGCCTGGGCAGAACACTTAAGGCTGGGGTGCCGATCAAGGTCGTAAGCGAGCGACTCGATCGGCCTTGGTAACGAAGCAGGGAGATAGGCGTATTGCCGCAAATGAGGTTAGTGTTCGCGCCGGTCGCCACTTCCGTAGTAGCGGATGGCTGCCGGGGCACCGTCAGGGACCACTGTGAACGTTGGCAACACTGGCGGTATGGGTGCGTACGGCTCGTTCATCGCTGGCCTCGGGTCGACTTCACCGCGGTTGGGCCACATCGCCATGGCCCGCTCGGCTTGTGCAGTGATGGTCAAGCAGGGGTTGACACCGATGTTGGCGGTCACCGCCGACCCATCGACCACGTGCAGTCCCGGATGCCCGTAGAGGCGGTGGTAGGGATCGATGACACCGGTCTCGGGGCTGTCACCAATGGTGCAGCCACCCAGGAAGTGAGCGGTCATCGGGACATCGATGATCTCGCCGATGCTGCCGAACGGATGGCCACCGATGTTCTTCGCCAGTCGGCGCATGGTCTCGTTCGCTACGGGGATCCAGGTCGGGTTCGGCAGGCCGTGGCCCTGGCGGGACGTCAGTCGATAACGTCCGAACCGGCGCGGCTTCGGACTGACGGTCAGAGAGTTGTCGTTGGTCTGCATGACGAGGCCGATGATGGCGAGCTCCGACCAGTGATTGAGGCCGAACACTAGGGACGCCAGGTGGCCGGGGTGCCGTAAGACTTGACCGATCCATCGGAGCCATCGGGGGACGCGTCCACCGCCGTCGGTCATGACCGTCGCGAGGAGGCCCATGGCGTTGGAGCCCTTGCCGTAGCGAACCGGTTCGATGTGGGTCCGCTCGTCGGGATGGATCGACGATGTGATCGCCACACCAGTGGTGAAGTCGGGCTTGTCCTTGTTCCACGGGCTGGTCATGGCGCCGCAAAGGGCCTCAGAGTTGGTGCGGGTGAGGACGCCGAGCCGGTCAGAGATCCTCGGTAGGACCGCGTCGGCCTTGAGGCGGTGCAGGAGCTGTTGGGTGCCCCAGGTCCCGGCGGCGAAGACGACCTGCTCGGCGGTGATGGTTGCTCCGGTGCGTCGGGCCATCCAGGAGCCGGTGCTCTTGGTGCTGACGTCGTAGCCACCGTCTGCGCGCGGGCGCACGGTCTCGACAGTCGTGAGGGGGAGGACCTCAGCGCCGGCTTGCTCGGCCAGGTACAGGTAGTTCTTGACGAGGGTGTTCTTGGCGTTGTTCCGGCAGCCGGTCATGCACTGGCCGCACTCGATGCAGCCGCGTCGGACCGGCCCGGCACCACCGAAGAAGGGGTCGGCGACCTCTTCGCCTGGCTCCTTGCGCCCGTCCCGGCCGAAGAACACGCCGACGGGGGCCATGCTGAAGGAGTCGCCGACGCCCATCTCCTCAGCGACGGTGCGCAGGGCGACATCTGACGGCGTCATCGTCGGATTTGTGGCGATCCCGAGCATGCGCTTGGCGAGGTCGTAGAACGGAGCGAGCTCGCTGCGCCAGTCGGTGATGTGCGCCCACTGTGGGTCGCGGTAGAACGCGTCGGATTTTGGCTCGTAGAGCGTGTTGGCGTAGACGAGCGAGCCTCCGCCGACACCGGCCCCCGCCAGGACGATGACGTCCTTCAGCAGGTGGATGCGTTGGATGCCGAAGCACTTCAGGATCGGTGCCCACAAGAACCGCCGCACGTCCCATGAGGTCTCGGCGAATTCGTCGTCTGCGAAGCGCCGGCCAGCCTCGACGACGCAGACGCGATAGCCCTTCTCGGTCAATCGCAGCGCAGTGACCGATCCCCCGAAGCCCGACCCGACGACGAGGACATCGAAGTCCATGTGGCCTGCTGACTCGGTGGGGGCATTCAAGGTCTCAGTCTCGAATATCGGTGCTCCCGTCGGTGCTAGCCCCTCTGTTTGACGGACCGAACTCACCGTCCAAACTTGCTCTCATGTTCACGACCCCGCACCTCAACGTGGGAGATCAGGCGAACTTGCAGCATAAAGGTCATTCCGACGTGGGTCGGTTACGACCGTAGGCCTCATGACTTGACACCCACTCATCGGCTGCGATCGCCGAAGCGAGTGACAGCTCACCGCAGAGCACGGTCGCCGCCACAATTTCGGCAAACGCCTGCACACGCTCTTGGCCATAGCAGCCGAGTACCTCGAGGCATTCGCGCTGCGTCGGTAGGCCGGTCCCGCCACCAATGGTGGCGACTACGAGAGAAGGGATCGTGACCGAGATGTAGTAGCTCCCGTCGGGGCGCAGCTCGCTAAAGGTGAAGCCAGCCGAGGACTCGGCCACGTTAGCAACGTCCTGGCCGCAGGCGACGAATATGGCTGCGATTCCATTGGCGTAGTGGGCACCGTTGCTGATCGAACCGGCGAGCAGGCTGCCCATGTTGGAGAGCTGGCGCAGTCGATAGAGGTCCTCGGCGCTC
>JBEKVF010000484.1:0-2550 GCA_049514295.1 Acidimicrobiales bacterium | reverse complement strand
GTGCTGGTCGTGCCGGCGGCCGCCCCCGCCGTTCCCGCAACCGGCCTCGTCGTGGTCGTGGTCGGCGTCCCGAGTGGCGGGTTCGGCGTGGGCGCGGTCTGGCTGGGCGGGTTGGCTGGGGTCGGTGTCTTCGCCTCCGCGCTGATGGGATTGGCGGCGATGTAGTCGAAGATGTTGCGCACCAGCGGGGCGGCGGCCTGGGCGCCGTAGCCGCCCTGGTCGATCACCGCCAGGACGAGGTAGGTGGGGTTTGGGTTGGGGCCGAAGGCGACGAACCAGCTGTTGGGCTCCTCGCCCTGCTGGTTCGAGGCCGTGCCCGTCTTGCCCGCCAGGTTCCACGAGGACGGGAAGCCCTGGAAGTCGGCGGACGCCGTGCCCGAGCGGTTCGATATGACGCCCTCGAACCCCTGGAGCATCGCCGAGTAGTTGGCCGGGGAGATGGCCACGTGCCCGGTGACCTGCGGGACGATCTTCTTGACGACCTTGCCGGTCACGGGGTCGACGATCGCGGAGGCGACCTGGGGCGCGTAGCGGGTCCCGCCGTTGGCGAAGGTCGAGTAGGCCACCGCCTGCTCAATCGGGGTCAGGACGGTCTCGCCCTGCCCGAACGCCATCTCGATGTTGTCACCGGTGAACCAGGACGCCGCATAGGGGAACGCCTTGGGCGCCTCGGCGTGCAGCTTGGCCCGGAGGAGGTAGCTGTCGACCCGCCCCTGTGCTTCCCCGGGGAGGTCGATGCCGGTGATCGTCCCCTCGCCGTACTGGGTCGCCTCGTTCTGGATGGGCGTGTCACCGAACTGTCCCCGGTCGGTCCAGAACGTCTGGCCGAGGTTGTAGAAGAACGAGTCGCTCGACACGGTGAGCGCGCCCGTGACGTCGTAGACGCCACCGCTGTCGCCCGGGTCGTCGTGCAGGACGCACCCGGTGTCGTTGTTGACCCCGGGCGCCGGGCAGCCGACGATCTTGAAGGTGCCGGTGTCGTCGTAGGGGGTGGTGGGCGCGATGAGGCCGTCCTGGAGCGCGGCGGTGGCCGTGACGAGCTTGAAGGTCGACCCCGGCGTGTACTGACCCTCGATGGCATTGTTGTTCTCCGCGCCCGACGCTGCCAGCGCGGCGTAGTTGGCCGACGAGATCCCCCCCACCCACTCGTTGAGGTCGAACGTCGGGTACGAGGCGAGCGCCAGCACCTGGCCGTTCTGGGGGTTCATCACGATCACGGCGCCGTTGGGGGCGGATGGGAGCCGTCCCCCGTCCACCTGGTCGGGCGTGTGGCGGTCGGCCAGGATCTGCTGCTGGAGGTCGTTCTCGACCGCCTGCTGCAGACCCGTGTCGACATTGAGCACCACCGTGTCGCCGATCTGGGGTGCGGTGGTGCTGAGCGTGCCGACGACGGTGCCGCTGGCGTCCACCGACAGAGCCTGGCGCCCGTCGACCCCCCGCAGGTAGGGCTCGTACTGGGCCTCGATCCCCGACACGCCGATCTGGCTGCCCTGGGTGTAGCCCTCGTTGGGGTGGGCGGCCAGGTAGCTCGAGGAGATGTCGCCCACGTAACCGAGGATGTGGGTGGCCGTGGTCCCGCCCTGGGGGTAGGTGCGCTGCGCCACTGTCTCGACGCTGACCCCCGGGTACTCGGACTGGTGCGTCTGCAGGAACTGCACGGTGGCGGTGGAGACGCCGACCGCGACGGGCACCGGCTCGTAGGGGCTGTACTGGTTGTTGTTGATGGACGCGGTGACCTGCGCCGGCGTCTGGCCCACGAGTGCAGCGACCATCCCGACGATGCCCGGGTTCTGCGCCGCTTCGGCGCGCGAGAGCAGGATCTCCTGCTGGGGCGTGTTCGACACCAGCACCGTCCCGTCGCGGTCGACGACCTCACCCCGCGGGGCGGGGATGCTCACGACCCGCACCTGGTTCCGCGTGACGGCGGCGGCGTAGGTCTTCCCCTCCACCACCTGGAGCGTCCACAGGCGCAGGACGAGGATGCCGAAGAGGAGCAGCACCGCGACCCCGACGACGCGCAGGCGGAGGTTGGGCCGGGACTCCTCCTCCTCCGGCGAGCCCACGATGGACGCCACGTTGACGCTCTTGCGGGGCCGCATGCGCGGCTGGCGGGCGTCGGTGCGCCAGGAACTGCGCCGCGCCGGGCGCGTCGATGGCTTGGGGTGAAGCCGGTCGCCGCGGATCGGGTGGCGGAGTGTCCGTTTCACCAGGCCCTGCTGCCGGCCTGGGCCGGGACGAGCGAGCGGCGGTTGCTCTCACCGGCCAGGGCCCACCGCATCAGCCGGTTGACCGGGAGCACGAGCACGACGCTCGAGACGCCCACGACCAGGCAAAGGGTCAGGAAGTCGACCTGCACCATCTGCTGTTGACCGAGGATCGCTCCGAGCACGGCGAACAGCATGTCCGCTGCGACGCTCCCCGCAAGCGCGGCCACTGGCTTGAGCCAGGCGGCACGGGGGTCCACCGCCGCCGTGAGCGACCCAGTGACGAAGCCGAGCAGGCAGCCCACCAGGGCGGACAGCCCGAACGGGGTGGGCAGGACCAGATCGA
>JBEKVF010000483.1:0-2557 GCA_049514295.1 Acidimicrobiales bacterium | reverse complement strand
TCGGCAACATCACCAAGACCCATATGGTCGAGCTCGTCGCATCACCGGCCCAGCGGGCCTTCGGCGATGCCAAGCGCGACACACTGCCTGGACAGTGCCGGCGCTGCGACGTGCGGTTCGCCTGCCACGGCGAATGCCCCAAGAACCGGTTCACGGTGACGGCCGACGGCGAGACCGGCCTCAACTACCTGTGCGCCGGCTACCTGGAGTTCTTCCACCACGTCGACGGGCCGATGCGGCTCATGGCGGAGCTGCTGCGCCAGGGGCGCTACGCCGACGAGATCATGGGGATTTTCGCCGCGGCGGGTCGCAACGACCCGTGCCCGTGCGGCAGCGACCGCAAGGCCAAGCGGTGCCACCAACGGCCGGTGACGACGTGAGGGAGGTGTCGTAGTCGTGGAAGTCTGGGAGCTCGTCGCCCGCGAGTCGTGCCGGGACACGCTGGCGCAGTACTCGCATGCGGGCGACCGTTACCTGCTGGAGGAGTTCGCCGGAGCGTTCTGCGAGGACGGCATCCTCGAGATCCGCGGCAGCGCCCCAGTCCGGGGTCGTGCGGCCATTATGGAGCGGTTCGGCGGCGGCACCGCTGCGCTGCAGGCGCGGCAGGCCGCCAAGGCACAAGAGCCGGGAGGACCCAGGAGGGTCGTTCGTCACAACGTCACCAACATCCGCTTCGAGACCGTCTCGCCGACCGAGGCCACCGTGGCGAGCTACTTCACGGTCTTCACCGGGGTCGGCCCGGATCACATGGGGCGCTACCGGGACCGCCTGGTCCCCGTGGGAGAGCGGTGGCTCATCGCCCACCGCTTCGTGTCCGTGGACTGGCATGCTCCGGACTCCACCTTCGGAAGCGCGGGCTGAGAGGGTTGCGCGAGTTGCCGATGACAGCGCGGCGGGCGACGCGGCGGGGGCGGGGCGCCCCCGGCACGGCCCTGGCCGCCGTCGTGCCGGCCGCCGTCGTGCTGGCGGGCTGCTCGTCGTCGCCGACGTCGCCGTCACCGCAGGCGGGACCCGTGCCCGGCACCGAGCTGGTGCACGGCGACACCGTGCCGACGGTCGCGCACCTGGGGCCGACCAGCTTCACCGGGCCCGGGCCACTCGGCGTCGGTGAGACCACGCTGACGCTGCCCACCGACGGGGCGCCGGTGGAGGTGTGGTACCCCGCCACGAAGGCGAGCGTCGCCGGCAAGTCCGAGGCCACGTACGACCTCGTCAACTGGCTGCCGGCCGCACTGAAGAAGCTGATCCCCGCCGGGTTCACGGTGACCTACCCGAGCGGAGGGGTGCGCGGGGTCCCGGTCGCTCCGGGCCGCTACCCGCTCGTGGTGTTCAGCCACGGCTACGCCGGGTTCCGTGACCAGTCCACCTTTCTCACGGCCCGTCTCGCGTCCTGGGGCTTCGTGGTCGCCGCGCCCGATCACTTCAGCCGCGACCTCACCGAGGTCCTGGGAGGCCCCACGGCAGCGACCGCCAAGACCACTGACGTCGGGGACCTCAAGGCGACCATCACCTTCATGGGGGCGCAGGACGCGTCGGCGTCAAGCCCGTTCCACGGCCACGTGGACTCCGGCCTCGTGGGTGCCGTGGGCCACTCCGCCGGCGGCGCAGCCGTCGAGGCGCTGGCCGCCACCGACCCAAGGGTGACCACGTTCATCGGATTGGCAGGGGCGACGGTCGGCTCCTTCGGTCAGACCAGGAGAGGTCCGGGCAGCGTCGTACCGCACCAGCCGGGAATGCTGATGTCCGGGACATCGGATCACGTGGTCAGTGACGTGGGCATGATCGCCGCCTACGGGCGGATGCACAGCCCCAAGCGGCTGGTCCTCCTGCGCGGTGCCGGTCATCTCGTGTTCGCCGACGTGTGCGAGGTCGGCTCGTCGCACGGTGGCCTGCTCTCCATCGCCGCCGTCCTGCACGTCCCCATCCCGGCGTCGCTCGTGCCGCTCGCGTCCGACGGCTGCCGCCCACCGGACCTGCCGCCGCCCCAGGGGTGGCCGGTGATCCGGCAAACGGTCACCGCCCAGCTGCGGTACGCGTTCGGATTCGATGCGTCCACCGCCGGCCTTGCCGGTCTCGGTACCGCCTACCCCAGCGTGGTGGCCGCGAACCGGGCGTCGCCCGGTCCCTGACGCCGTCAGTTGATGAGCGGGTCCCGGGGCAGTCCGAGGATGCGCTCGCCGATCTGGTTGCGCTTTATCTCCGACGTCCCCCCGGCGATCGACATGCCTCGATGCATCAGCACCATCATCGAGGTCATCGCACCGGCACCGTCCGAGTACGCGGTGTCGGGCCCGCCGACCGCGGCCATGATGGCCGCCGCCTCGTGGCCGATCTCGGAGAGCACCAGCTTGGTCACGTTGCCCTCCGGACCCGGCCCGCCGCCGATCACGGCCCGGTGGGCGCTGCGCATGTTGAGCACCGCCATGGCCTCGGTCTGCGCGATGTAGCGGCCGATCCGGCCGGCCCCGCCCGCCAGCCGCTCGGGGTGGGCGTCGAACGGGGTGATGACCATGTCCGCCGGCGCCGAACCCCCGCCCTGGCCGCCGCCGATGGACAC
>JBEKVF010000482.1:0-2558 GCA_049514295.1 Acidimicrobiales bacterium | reverse complement strand
GGTTCTCTCGATTCCAGTCATCCGTGTCACGAGGTGCCGGAGATGTTCACGCCGTCGCGGGCGACGTAAGGTGCCGGTCATATGGAACTCCACGAGGCGCTTTACACCACCCGTGCCATGCGCCGGGTCAGGAAGGACCCCATCCCCCTCGACGTCCAGGCCCGCATCCTCGATGCGGCCATCCGGGCCCCCTCGGGCGGCAACGCGCAGAACTGGCGCTTCCTCCTGCTCGACGACCCCGCCAAGAAGGCCGCCCTCGCCCCCCTGTACCAGCACGCGATGGGCGAGCTGTGGAAGAGCGTCTACAAGCCCCAGCTCGATGCGGCGCACGCCGACCCCGACGCCCCCGAGTCCGTCCAGATCCTCAAGGTCCAGCGCTCGGCCCAGTGGCTGGCCGACCACTTCGAGGACGTGCCGCTCTACCTCTTCCCCTTCTGCCAGCACGACCCGACGGGGGGCTCCATCTACCCCGCCGTCTGGAACGCCATGCTCGCCGCCCGCGCCGAGGGCGTGGGCAGCTGCATCACCGCGCTGCTCCAGTTCTTCCACCCGGCCGAGACGTTCGAGATCCTCGGCGTCCCCGCGGATGAGGGCTGGAACCTCTCGGGCACGGTGAGCTTCGGCTACCCCACCGGCACCTGGGGCGTCGCGCCGAGGCGGCCGGTGCACGAGGTCTCGTACCGCAACACCTGGGACACCCCCGTCGGCTTCGAGGTGCCCGTCCCCCTGTGGCCGGGCTGACCGTCCCGTTCGCGGGCACGGTCCTGCGGGTCTCCGTGGCGGCGGGCGACCGGGTGGCGGCCGGGGCCGTCCTCGTGGTGCTCGAGTCCATGAAGATGGAGCACGTGGTGGAGGCCGCCACCCCGGGCGTCATCGACGCCGTCGAGGTGGCGCCGGGCGATGCCGTGCAGACCGGGGACGTCCTCCTCCGTATGACCGAGACGGAGACTGATGCCGCCGACGGAGACGCCCACACCGATGTCGATGCCGACGCGCGTCCCGCCGGCGTGCGCCCCGAGCTGGCCGAACTGCAGGCCCGGGTGGCCGCCACGCTCGATCCGGGACGGCCCGCCGCCACCGAGCGCCGGCACGCCGGAGGGCGGCGGACGGCGCGGGAGAACATCGAGGACCTGTGCGACCCCGGCAGCTTCGAGGAGTACGGCGGGCTCGTCATCGCCGCCCAGCGGGCGCGCCGAAGCACCGAGGACCTCATCGCCAACACCCCGGCCGACGGCCTCGTGGCCGGGATCGGGCGGGTCAACGGTGATCGCTGCGCCGTCCTGTCGTACGACTATTCCGTCCTGGCCGGCACCCAGGGCCAGATGAACCATCGCAAGAAGGACCGTCTCTTCGAGCTCGCCGAGCGGCTGCGGCTCCCCGTGGTGCTCTTCGCGGAGGGGGGCGGCGGGCGCCCGGGCGACACGGACATGGCCGTCGTCACGGGCCTCGACACCGAGGCCTTCGCGCTGTTCGCCAAGCTGAGCGGGCTGGTGCCGCTCGTCGGCATCGTGTCGGGGCGCTGCTTCGCCGGCAACGCCGCGCTGCTCGGATGCTGCCACGTCATCATCGCCACGCCCGACGCCAACGTGGGGATGGGCGGCCCCGCCATGATCGAGGGCGGCGGGCTCGGCGTGTTCGCCCCCGAGGACGTCGGGCCGGTGTCGGTGCAGGTGCCGAACGGGGTCGTCGATGTCCTCGCCGCCGACGAGAAGGAAGCCGTCGACGTGGCCCGCCGGTACCTGGCGTACTTCCAGGGGGACGTGCGCGACTGGGTGAGCCCGGAGCAGGAACTGCTGCGCGACGTCGTGCCCCCGGACCGCCGGCGGGTCTACGACGTGCGCCGGGTGGTCGACCTGCTGGCCGACGAGGGGTCGGTGCTCGAGCTGCGGTCGTCGTTCGCCCCGGGCATGGTGACGGCGCTGGCCCGGGTGGAGGGCCGTGCCGTCGGGGTGCTCGCCAACAACCCGATGCACCTGGCGGGGGCGATCGACGCCGCCAACGCCGACAAGGCGGCCCGGTTCATGCAGCTGTGCGAGGCCTTCGGGCTGCCGCTGCTGTCCCTGTGCGACACGCCCGGGTTCATGGTCGGGCCCGAGGCGGAGGAGACGGCGCTGGTGCGTCACGTCAGCCGCATGTTCGTCGTGGGCGCCTCGCTCACGGTGCCCTTCGCCTGCGTCGTGCTGCGCAAGGGATACGGGCTGGGGGCGCAGGCGATGGCGGGCGGGAGCTTCCGGCGGCCGGTCTTCACCGTGGCCTGGCCCACCGGGGAGCTGGGCGGCATGGGGCTCGAGGGGGCGGTGCGCCTCGGCTTCCGCCGGGAGCTCGACCTCATCGAGGACCCCACCGAGCGGGAGGCGGCGTTCTCGGCCATGGTGGCGCGCGCCTACGAGCACGGGAAGGCCCTCAACGTGGCCGCCCACTTCGAGATCGACGACGTGATCGACCCGGCCCTGACCCGGGCGCGCTTCGTGCACGCGCTGGACTCGGCGGGACCCCGCACGAAGGCGCAGCGGCGCCCCTTCGTGGACACCTGGTGACGGACGTGGAGCAGACCATCG
>JBEKVF010000481.1:0-2560 GCA_049514295.1 Acidimicrobiales bacterium | reverse complement strand
GCGCGCCGACGGGCCGCTCACCGCCAACGAACTGGGTGGTGCCAAGAAGGGCGGCCCGTGGTGGGACTGGTCGGAGACCAAGATCGCCGCCGAATGGCTGCTCGACATCGGTGAGCTCGTCTGCCGGGAGCGCCGGGGTTTCCAACGCGTCTACGACCTGGCCGAGCGCGCCATCCCGGCCGACCTTCTAGCCCAGGAGTGGACGGATGAGGAATGCGCGATGCAGCTCGTCGGCTCGGCCGGGCGGTCGCTCGGCGTGGCGACCGAGGCCGACCTGGCCACCTATCACGGGCTGCCGCGCCCGCTCGTCCGGCGGGTCCTGCCCAGCACGGACCTGGTCGCCGTCGAGGTGGAGGGGTGGGCACAGCCCGCTCACGCCAATCCGGCCGCGCTCTCGGGGCTCGGCGCCCGCGCCCGGGGCAGGAGCGTCCTCCTGTCGCCGTTCGACTCGTTCATCTGGTACCGCGAGCGGGTGGAGCGACTGTTCGGCTTGCGCCACCGGCTCGAGGCCTACACGCCGAAAGCCAAGCGGATCTACGGCTACTTCGCCATGCCCGTACTGGCGGGCACGAGCATCGTCGGGTTGGTCGACCCGGGACGCCAGGGCGAGGTATTCGTGGCCAAGCAGGTGACACTCCTCCGTCCCGCCGCGAGCGGAGCGGTGGCGCGCGCGCTGGTGGAGGCGGCCTCGTGGGTCGGTTGTACGACCATCGCCGTCGAGCACATCGAACCCGCGTCGGCCCGCTCGGCATTGGACGGCCACGTGGCGGACCTCTCCGGAGTTGACTGAGACGCTCTATCGGGGACGTCTCGGCGACACCGAGGTCAGCGCAATCACCGCGAAGAAGTCCCGGGTCCAACCCGCCAGGTACTGATCGTCCGGGCGGTTCTGCCCCGGGACCTGGGTGGCGAGCGGCGCACCCGCGGTGGCGGCCGCGTCGAGCTGCACCCACTCCGGATTGATGTCGAGCTGCATGGCGTTGACCGCGCCGGCGGTCAGCAGCGCGGCGGACAGGTCCGCCGGGAGGAGGGCCATCCCGCCGGCGTAGATGATGTTCCCCTGCGCGTCCTCGCCGGCGGCGCTGCGGGCCACGACCATGGAGCTGTTCACGGTGGCGCCCCAGTCGGCCGGGGTCCCGACCGTGGGGTTTGGTGCCCCACCCGTGATCAGCGGCGGGAGGTTCTGCCGGACGCTCTCGACCTGCTCTCCCGGGGTCGGTAGCGCGCTACCCCACACGCCGATGTGCGCTGTGCCGTTGGCGTCAATGACGAAGCTCGCCTTGCCGTCCATGAGCGGGGACACCACCTGCCCGTCCACCTCGACGCCGCCCTGGCCCGCGTTCATCTTGAAGCCACCGTTGAAGACGGCCAGAAGGAACGGCACCTCGTCGGCCGCGATGGCGGGACCGCGGTCCTGGGGGATCAGGGCCAGGTTGACCGGCGGGTCGCTGCTCCCGATGTGGAGGTCGAACACGACGCGGCCGGCGTCGAAGCGGACCAGTGTCACCACGCGCCCCGACGGGACGGTGATCGTCCGCTCCTCGACCGCAGTTCCGCCTACGTCCGTGCTCAGCACCGCCCATGTCGGGGATCCTGCGGTGGGCGCTGCTGGCGTAGTCGTCGATGTCGTGGGTGCCGTCGTGCTCGTCGTGGACGGGCTGCTCGTCGTCGGCGCCTCTGCGCGGCGTGTGGGGGAGGGTGAGCCGCAGGCGGCCAGCAGCAGGACCCCGCTCGTGACACCGGCGCCGGCGAACCACCGTCCGGGCCGCCGGCGCCGGCGGGCGGATGGTGGTATCACGAGGCCAGCGTAGGAGCGACCCCTGAGATATTTCGGTCGCCGCCGCGGTGTGAGCCGCTCCGCTCAGCCCGCGGCGTGCCTGGCTGCGATCTCCTCGAAGGCTTCGACGTCGCCGCCGTAGGGTCCCGTCTGTGCGGGATGGTGCAGGACGAACTGGTCGAAGCCGAGCTCCGCGTACGGGGCGCTGAGCTCCTCGAATTGATCCGGCGAGTCGATCACCGGCTCCGTCGGTGTCCACAGCAGCACCTTGCCGATGCTCGATGCCTTGCGACCGGCAGCTGCGCACGCGGCATCGAGCTCGGCGCGCTGTCGCCGCACCGTCTCGAGGATCGCTTCGGGTGTGCGGGGGCCCCGGCCCGTGGGCCCGATCGTGACCCAGTGACGGCCGTGGGCCGCCGCGAGCCGCAGCCCCTTCGGTCCGCCGGCGGCGATGGTCAGCGGGAGCGGCCGCGAAACCGTGCCCGGCGTGCTCGGCGCCTCTTCGGCCGCGTAGTGCGGCGTCCGCACCGAGGTGCGCGCCGACGGCCCCCCGTCGAGGATCGGCCTCAGGACCTCGAGGAACTCCTCGAAGCGGGCCAGCCGTTCCGCCGGTGGCCAGGGCTCCTGGCCGAGGACGCTCGCGTCGAAGCCCTCGCTCCCCGGCCCCAACCCGAGATCCAGGCGCCCGTCGCTCAGGTCGTCGAGCGTGATCGCCTCGCGGGCGAGGGTGACGGGGTGGCGGAAGTTGGGCGTCGCCACGAGCGTGCCCAGCTTGATGCGCTC
>JBEKVF010000480.1:0-2562 GCA_049514295.1 Acidimicrobiales bacterium | reverse complement strand
CTGATTCGCTGCAGTCTAGATTTGCTCACGAGCCGTTTGAATGCGTCGGAGAGGAGTTGGGAGTGGACGGGGAACCGTCCTCGTGTCGGAAGACATAGCTGTCGCCGTCGACCCCTAGTGACTCGGCACTCCGACCGTGGGGTCATCGAGGTCGCTCGCCTGCCTCGCAGTACGCGTCTTGCCCCGGGATTCGTGGATCTCATCGGCGACTCTTACGCGGAGCGGACCGCGTCGAGGTTCGGCTCCGCCATCAGTACTCGGGAGGCGGCGGGCCCGTACTCCGGAAGGATGTCGCGGCGATCGAGCGACCTGCTGACGAGCACGGCGTGTCACTGGGTCTGCTGGGCGAAGTCGCTCACCGCGAAGTCGACGGATGATCGACATGACGCCTCTCATCAGTGCCGGGCCGGAACTCCCGGGAACCCGATCATGTCTCGTTGTGCTGTATCGGCGCTGCGTTCCACCGGATGCAATCGGTGGGAACGTTCGGGCCCAAGTATGGACCGGTCTTCGTGGGTCGCTCGGGCATCGCAGCGAATGGCACGCTCCCGCATGGCGAGCGGAGGATGGCGGCGGTCAACCTTGGTCAGCTTCCCTGAATTTTGACTGCCGATGGCCTTTCAGCTTGACTCGGTCGTTCTCTTTCGGTGATGTCGGGCGGCCCAGGCAAAACACGCTAAGCCCACCGCGACGAACACTGCTCCAACAACCGCCCACTTGCTCTGGCCGCTCATTCCCGAACCTTGAATGATTGTGGTTCCTTGGAGTATCCAGACCGTGCCGACCGCACAGAACACAATCCCGATCACAGCGCGCACCCACATCGTTTGCTCCATTCTCGGCTCAAGGACCGCAACCACTGGTCCCCGTCGCCGCGTTGTTAGTCGGATCCTCGCATGCCTGGTCGTGGTCGCGGCGGCGGTAGTCTGCGCGGCCCGACGGATCATGTGCCTCTAGACAAGCCGAAGGTCACAATGTCTCAATGAGGAGCTGCCATGGCGAAGCCGACACGAGGATTCTTTGGTCGTGGGAAAGCCGCTCGCGATCCCCGTCTCCGACCGGGCCAATATGACGCCGGGGACCAGTGGCCCGTGTTGAACGCGGAGGTCACCCCACAGCTGGATGTGGCGTCGTGGTCGTTCTCGGTCGAGGGCCTGGTCGCGCGCCCGACGACCTGGACCTGGGAGGAGATCCACGCTCTGCCAGAGTCCGCGTATTCCGGTGACATCCACTGCGTGACCACCTGGTCCAAGCTGGGCGTGCAGTTCAGCGGCGTCTCAGTCGACACCCTCCTGGGCATCGCAGGATTGGAAAGCACAGCCAGCCACGTGATGGCCTTCTCGCACACGGGGTATACGACCAACCTGCCGCTCGCCGATGTCACGGGTGGTCGAGCATGGGTGGTCTGGGAGTACGAGGACGCGCCCCTGCCCATCGAACATGGCGGACCCGCACGCCTCCTGGTCCCGCACCTCTACTTTTGGAAGAGTGCGAAGTGGGTCGCCGGGCTCCGAGTGCTCGATCACGACGAACCGGGTTTCTGGGAGCGCAACGGCTACCACGACCGGGGAGACCCGTGGCTCGAGCAGCGTTATCAGGGCGATTAGGAAGTGACCACGGATCGGCCGGCGGGTGATCCCTGGCAGGTGGCCACGGTCACGGACGTCCGGCCGGAGACACCGACTGCCAAGACATTCCGCCTGGCCCTCACCACGCACACTCCGCAGCTTGCCGGTCAGTACTACGTGGTGCGGCTGACCGCACCCGACGGCTATACGGCATCGCGGTCGTATTCGGTGGCATCGGCTCCGAACGACTCTGGCGACATCGAGCTCACTGTGGAAAGGCTCGAAGGTGGCGAGGTCTCGGTTTTCCTTCATGACGAGGTCGTTGTCGGTGACGAACTGGAGGTGCGGGGACCGATCGGTCTTTGGTTCGTCTGGACTGCCCAGACTCCGGCCATCCTGGTCGGCGGGGGATCTGGCATCGTGCCCCTCATGGCCATGCTGCGACTGGCCAGGCAGACCGGGCACCCCGACCTGGTTCGAATGGCAGTGTCAGTGCGAACTCCGGATGACCTGTGCTACGCCCACGAACTTCCCGGGCCCGAGACGACGGTCGCCTACACCCGCACGGTCCCCCCGTCGCACCCACGGCGCGCCGGCCGGCTCTCCGAGCATGATCTTGCTCCTCTGCTGCTGCCTGACGCGACCGCCTTCGTGTGTGGTTCGCCAGGTTTCGCCGACTTCGCCAGTGGGCTCCTGATGGGCCTCGGCCAACCCGTGGAGCGGATCAGAATCGAGCGATTCGGCCCCACCAGCTAGTTCTGGGGCCTGTGCCCCGAAGGTCGAAATTGAGCCGAAGATCGCCCGAAGGTGCCGCTCACGTCGGCGCTCTCCACGCCAGCAAGCGCGAATCCGTCATTGGCCGAACCCCTCTCTGCCACCCGCCGGGAGGAGGCAAGCGCCATCGACGGGTCAGACAATCGACGGGGTGGCCTATGTGCCGGGGGGGGGGGGACCCTTTGAAGCCTTGGAACGACCGCCAAAGACACAGGCGTGA